>JALQUJ010000093.1 GCA_023263825.1 Porticoccus sp. | reverse complement strand
ATAAGAATATGGAAATAGGAGTTTACAATGGCTGACTGATAACGATCAGCTACTTGCAGGGGGATAGGTCTAATGCCATACCTCTGGTTGGCTTCTTCTTCTAATTCTAGTTTCAATACAGGATCCATGAAATCGACACGGACTTTGCCTCGGCTGGCAATTTCATATTCATGAATTAGATCTTTAATTTGTGGTACCAGTGGTGCCAATAGCGGGTGAGTTTTACTACTAAAATAACCACGTATCAGCATGGGCTCCTGTATTTGGCTCAAGTAATCCCGGGTGGCATTTGAAATTGAATATTGTTTACCCTCAGTTGTATCCAAACGCAGAGAGGTGACCTGGCCAAGCCACAAGTTCACACCAATCACATTGATGATGGCGAGGGCTGTGACAGTTTTCCAGGCTTTGTGTCTAGGTTTAGAGTGTCTGGGAGTAGAGGTGTGTTCAGCCCAGCGTTCCCTTTCGAGAGTAAAGATATTAAGGGAAAGGAAAACAATGATAATACTGATGTAGTAATACAGGTCCCTGATATCAATAACCCCGCGGGTGATTGAATCAAACCGTGCACCAGTACCAAATAGCCTAAACCATTCACCAGCCTGGTTACCAAAGAAGTCAGTAATGGTGGTTGTACCAATCAGGTAGAAAAGACCAGATAAACCCACTGCACAAATCAAGCTGACAATTTGGTTATCACTGCGGGCTGAAACAAACAGCCCAATAGAAAGATAAGCGGCACCCAACAAGAATGCGGCCAAATAGCCAGCCCATATGGGGCCCCAATCAATATCACCCATTTGTGCGACAGTAATGGGTAGTGGGATGGTAATGAGAAGAGCAATGGCCAGGAGTATTAAGCAACCAAGGAATTTACCCACAACAAAATACCATAGGGGTAAAGGTTGGGTCAGGATATGCTCTAGTGTCCCGGTTCTTCGTTCCTCACTCCATAAACGCATAGTCAGTGTACTGGTGAGAAAAACGAGTAATACTGGCATCCACTCAAACAGTGGACGAATATCAGCAATATTCCGGGAAAAATAAGATTCTCCCCAGAAGAAAATAAACAAGGAGATGGCGGCAAACGTTGCCAGGAACAAGTAAGCAATTGGCGAAGCAAAGAACAGCGTAATTTCTTTGTTTGCAATACGTCGAATCATTGGCAAAGCCGACGTCTTTGTGGGCTGAGAATTAGAAGGATTAGTATTAGGCTGCATTTTTTGTCCTCCCCACACCGTCACTTGTTCCTAGTGGTATTTCATTGACCTCTCTGAATAGAGTTTCCAAATCACGATTCTCTTGATTGATGGAATAGAGTGTTCCACCTGCAGTTACCACCAAATTGGCTATTTCTCCACAGAGGGCAGGGTGATCACTCATTTCCTCTACGCTTAGGCGGTAGTGGCAATTGGCATTTTCACTGGGAATTTCTTCTATGTTGGTAATAGCATTGAGGGGCTGTAGCAACATGGTTAATTTATCTTTGGTGAAAGATGTTGTTAACAACAAATTATTACTTTCACGTAGCTCTTCAAGCTTTGCATCGACGGCCATTTCACCGTTTCGGATAATCAAGACTCGATCACAGAGTGCATCAACTTCCTGCATGATATGAGTAGATAGAATAACGGTCGCTTCTTTCGCTAGGTCTCTGATAAGTGCCCTAATCAACTGTGTTTGAGTGGGATCCAGACCATTTGTTGGCTCATCAAGAATAAGTAGTCTTGGGTTGCCCAAAATAGCTTGAGCAACACCTACACGCTGTTTGTAACCACGTGAAAGAGTGGAAATAGGCATCAGCAGTTTAGGCACAATGTCAGTTGCCAGAATCACGCGTTTAATTTCTGCAATTTTTTCATCACCCTTAAGGCCTTTCATGTCACTGGCATAATCCAGATAGTCGGCCACAGTCATTTCGGGGTAGATAGGTAGGTTCTCTGGTAAGTATCCAAGGTACTGCTGAGCTTGTTTCGGGTCTTGTTGTAGATTTACATCATCGATTTCAATGCTGCCCTGGTTTGATTCAATGTAACCGCTCAGCATTTTCATGATAGTAGTTTTACCTGCACCGTTATGGCCAAGCAATCCAACGATTTCACCTTTTTTTATTTTGAAGCTGACATTGTCAACGGCTTTAAAATCGCCATACAACCTTGTCAACTGCCTAACTTCCAGCATAGTGCCCTCCGGTTGCGAGAATTTTTTGTTTAAAAATATGCTTGTTTAATGGTTTGTTTCTTAAAAACATGTGCTTTTGTGCATTGATCATCTATTCGCAATTTATAAATGTTTGGTTCAAAAACTTAGGGCTTAGTAACACATGTCCAGTGATATATTTTGTTCCCACTAGAAGATGGGGAGATACCCAGCGGGAAAGCATATTACACTGAAAGAGGTATTGTTTATACACGCATTACTAAGTAGTAAATCAACGACTAAATCTCGTGATAAATAAAGGAGCATCATTTGTTGTCATTGACCAATTATTGCGGATTTAGATAGGGGTGAATTTTAAAAGTTCAAGGGTAATTAGTGTGAAAATTCTTTGGTTATACAAGCTAATCAGAAAATGCGACAGCCTCTAACAGGTTTAGACAACCGATATTGTCTAGATTGTTCAATTGTTGTGTATCCTTAATTAACAGTGTCCCTGAAAACCCCAATGCATTAACAGCGAATCCTTGAAATCGTTCTTTTTTACGGGGAACTACCCAAAGAGCGTCCCGAGTTATTAACAGATTGTGGGGAGCCATCATGCCATCAGCATTTGTCAAAAGGTTTAGTTCTTTGAGTATTTGCTGGTAGTTATGGCAGTTGTTTTCTGCAGAGGCTTTTAAGTTATCAAATGAACCATTCACTGAGAAATCAGCTTCTATCACAAGATGTTTAAAGGGGAGGGCTGATGCTGTTGGCCAGCTTGTGGATATAGAGCTGAAGATTTTGTGAAAGGGGAAGGGAGCATCGTTTTCCGCTAGAAGAGGGCTTAGTGGTATAGGACTTAGCGGTATAGGGTCTAGAGGTAGAGGAATCATTTGTAAGTGTTTATGTTCAATACTGGCACCAGCTTCAGGACCACCATTGTAAAAGACTAACCCATCCTGGGCTTGCAGACAGATCTGGGCTGCTAAAAAGTCTTCTGCACTTAGTGGTGTTTGCTGGGGTTCATATTGGGTTGTCACCATTAATATATGATGATCCATGACATTGAATTTGTTTAACAAGCAGCGGTAATGGTCTGTTAGTTCGCCCACATAGAGATCAGGTTCGTAGGGTAGAAAAGGGTTAAAGGGTTTCTGATCAGAGTTTTTGGGGTTGGGTAACTGTTTTGCCCGGTCTTGGACTTCCTTAGTTTTTCGTATCAGGTTTTCTACCACCCTGATTTGAAAATCGACACTGCAATCACCAATACATATATTCCGTACTTCACGCCTTGTGGGGATAGATTTAAGTGCGCCAGTGGCCAGGGCTGATTTGGATGCAGCTTCAACTTGCTGCCACAGAGCATTGCCGTGTAGATAGTCAGTCAAAGTGTCGTCCCTCGAAACTTTTTTAGTGTTCTTACGCCAGGAGTTGTTACTAATTTGCCCTGAAAGAGATAGCTGATCAAGGTTAACTATACTGATAAAAAGGTTTCTTATTCATTCGTTGGTAAAGGAGTGCATTTGGCATGTCTGATTCATCACTACCCAAAAGTTATTCCCGTCTATTAAAGCGTTACCCTGTATTTTCAAAAGCATTTGCTAATCTGGGGGAAACTGTACGACAACAGGGGCCATTAGATACAAAACAGGCCCAGCTAATCCAGTTAGCAGCAGCGGCCAGTATTCGGCCTGAAGGCGCTGTTCACTGTCATACTCGCAGGGCCCTGGAATTAGGTGCCAATGAGGAAGAAATTCGCCATACACTGATACTACTTACCAGTACCATTGGTTTTCCATCAGTAGCGGCAGCACTAACATGGGTAGAGGATATTTTCGATTAGTTTGTAGTTTTTGATTTTTCTCCTCTCTGACATAATGTGCGGATGACTCCTGAACGTTACGAAAAAATACTTGAAGTCCTCCATAGTCGCCAAACTGATTTAACCGTCATTACTGATCAGGTTCATAAAGGGCAGAATCTATCGGCGATTATCCGTACCGCTGATGCTGTGGGTATACACCGAGTTCATGCCGTGTACGATAAAGGCGTATACCGTCCCCATACGGGTACGGCCATGGGCTCTCACAAATGGGTTCAAACTACAATTCACCAGAACATTGTCACACCTATTGAGGAACTCCAACAGCAAGGTTTTCAAGTTCTAGCGGCTCATTTTGATGATAGGGCTGTCGATTACCGAGAAGTGGATTACACCAAGCCCACAGCATTGTTATTGGGTGCCGAGAAGTGGGGGGTGAGTGAAGGAGCTTGTAGTAGGGTAGATGGCACCGTGATTATCCCTATGATGGGTATGGCTGAATCTTTCAATGTCTCAGTAGCCTGCGCCATTATCCTTGCAGAAGCACAGCGGCAGCGAAATGCATTAGGTATGTATGGTGAATGCCAAATACCCCATGAGGAATACCAAACGTTACTGTTTGAGTGGTGCCAGCCCATGATTGCCCGTATGTGCCGAGAAACAGGCCTGACATATCCTGAGCTTGACGATACCGGTCACCTGCAAGACCCCCAGACTTTCTCCCGTTTGTACAATGAAATAAAGGCGAGTGCCCGTAAAGCTAAGAATAAAGCGCTAGAGGCCACAGGTTAGCCTTCAATTACCTTCGCTTTTATACTGAGACGGGAACCTATGGGTCACAAATAGCCCTGTTTTCAACAGCTTTTTACGGATCAATTACTCCTTTTTTCTACCCGATATGCTTTTATACCTAATAGGGTTTTACAGCTAATATAGTTTAATAGAAGCATTACAACTCATTGCTATAGGGATGAAAGTATGACGGTTTATAACGCGCCTGTTGAAGAGATTAAATTCCTGCTAAACCATGTGCTTAACATGGAAGGTATTGCCCAGCTTCCCGGATACGAAGAAGCAACACCGGACATGGTTGATGCCATTCTTGAAGAAGCAGCTCGTTTTTATGGTGAAGTTTTGGCACCCACTAATCAATTGGCGGATACCCAGGGATCTAAGTTGGAGGGTGACAAGGTTTTTACCGCCCCAGTACTCGATGGTATCTACCAACAAATTGTCGATGCGGGCTGGCCTGGGCTAACGGGCGATGTTGAATTCGGTGGTCAGGGTTTACCCGCATTGCTCTCTATTGCCGTCGATGAAATGTCTCAGTCAGCCAATATGGCCTTCAGTTTATGTCCCATGCTGACAAAAGGTGTTGTGACCGCGCTAGGCCTTTATGGCTCCGATGAACAAAAACAAACCTATTTAAGCCATCTGATTTCAGGCGCCTGGGCTGGCACCATGAATCTAACGGAGCCCCAGGCCGGTTCTGATTTAGCGGCAGTGCGAACAAAAGCAGTTATGAATGGCGATCACTACCTACTAAGTGGGCAGAAAATCTTCATTACCTGGGGGGATCACGAATACACCGATAACATTATTCATTTGGTCTTAGCACGGACTCCCGATGCCCCTGAAGGTGTGAAGGGTATCTCCATGTTTATTGTGCCCAAATACCTAATTAATGAAGACGGCAGCTGCGGTGAGCGCAATGATGTTAAGTGTGTAGGGTTGGAACACAAATTGGGAATTCATGCGAGCCCTACTTGTGCATTGTCCTTTGGTGATAATGGGGGTGCAGTAGGTTACTTAGTAGGTGAGGAAAACCAGGGCCTGGTTTATATGTTCTCCATGATGAATGAAGCCCGCCTTGCAGTCGGTTTGCAAGGGGTATCTGTTAGCGAGCGTGCCTATCAACAAGCCGTGGAGTTTGCCAAAGACCGAGTCCAGGGCAGTGTGCCTGGCAATAAAAAAGCCACGATTATTCATCACCCGGATGTCCGCCGAATGCTGATGCTCATGCGCTCGCTTACGGAAGGGGCCAGAGCGTTGGCCTACCTATCACTGGCCCATGAGGATCATGTTCACAAATTAGAAGATAAAAACCAGGCCGCCTATCACCAGCGGCGTGTTGATATATTAACGCCACTGGTCAAAGGCTGGTGTACAGAGATAAGTATGGAAGTTACCTCGCTGGGGGTGCAGGTCCACGGTGGTATGGGCTTTGTGGAAGAAACCGGTGCCGCTCAGCATATGAGAGATGCTCGAATTCTACCTATTTACGAAGGCACTAACGGTATTCAGGGGCTTGATCTGGTCGGTCGAAAGCTGGCTAGAGACAAAGGCAAATCCGCTATGGAACTTCTGGATGATTTAAACCAAATTGTTGCCGATGCCAAATCTGCTGGGCTCACAGATATAGCTAACAGCCTTGAAGTTTCACTAGCCGTCTGTAAAGAAGCCGCAAATATTGTGTTGGCTGGTGCTGCTGAGGATTGGACTGTGCTCAGTGCCTCAGCCTACAACATGCTGATGTTAATGGGCACCACAGTGGCTGGTGCCGTGCTAGTTAAAAGCGCTGTAGCGGCCACCAACTTAAATACAAAAGGTGAGGGCAATGCCAGTTTTAATAACAATAAAGTGGTAACCGCCCAGTTCTTTGTTCAGCATGTAATGCCTCGAAATGCTGGATATCTTGAAGCGGTGAAAACGGGTTCAGAGACGGTGATGGGGTTGGATATTGAGGGGTTCTAGTTAAGGGTGATGAATAAAAGGAGGTAACTCCATTTATTTAGGTTTATACCCATAGTAAATTTCTGAATCTTTGCCTCCAAGATTTTTAATACTGTGTGTGGTTCCAGCGGGAATAAGAACCTCTACATTACCTTCTTGTGTGAAGGTTTTATCGCCAAGCGTAAATTCGTAGCTACCACTTTCCATAAAGACCAGTTCATCTTTATCGTCATGGAAAGCCTTATCTGTTGCATCATTGGCTTTGATGGTTCCGATGCCAAATGAAAAACCTCGATTGCTCCAATCTGCTTCTAATTCGTCAATTGTCATGATGTTTTTTCCGCGTTGTTCGGTTCACTTATTTTTAGTGTTCATTTTGCGTGTTAAATAACATGCAATTAAAATCATTGCGCCAAATACAAAAAATATAGTGCCGTACTCACGTTGGGTATAAGTGCTTTCAGACATATTGATAGCGCCAGGGCTGGCAAAGGAAGTAAAGAAACCAATCAATAAGAATACAAGACCAATAAATACATAAAAGCCTCTACGAAAAATAACAGAGCGTTTAGCTGTATAGTCCTTAACTCCTTTAATACAATGCTCCTTTAATTTTCCTACCAGTACTCAGCTTTATTAAGTGCTTCAACACAGTGCGAATGCCCCGTAATTGGCTCAATTTCACTACCGACCAAAGATTGGCAAAGCCAGCCCTCTGGTTGCGATAATTTTAAGGGTGCTTTCGCTACTTTTTCAGTGATCTGACTAAACCCAACTTTTGAAAAATAATTTGGGTCGCCATAGGTAAACATCAGTGTTACACCTTCCTTCTTTAAATGGTGGATGCCATATTTAATCAGATTCTGGCCTATGCCACGCCCTTGCCAATCTGTATGAATGGCTACTGGTGCCAAAATAAAAGTATTCGTACCGTTTTCAAATATTAGTCGAGTAAAGAAAATACTACCGATTATTTGATCGTTTTCAGTGGCAACAAACCCATAAATATCTTTAGAGTCAGTACGTTCAATTAAATCAAACGCTAAGTTTCCGATTAACGACCCTTCACCAGGGCCTTCTGAGTCAGAAAAAACCTTAGTAAATAATTGCTTAATTTATTCAATGCTAGTTTTTTTGTAGGTTGAAAATTCCATCTATTTATCCAATGTTTGGCTGTATGGCACCTTGTTAGAGCGAACCTTAAAGTCATGGCCTCAAAGTCTACCTATTATGATTTCCATGTAGTC
>JALQUJ010000069.1 GCA_023263825.1 Porticoccus sp. | reverse complement strand
TTGTGCTGGGGTTACCTAAGACTAGGGACTATATATTTTGACCAATAATGATATTTTGCGCCGTATACGTTACACCTTTGATTTAAAAGACAGAAGCATGGTTGAGATCTTCGCTTTGGCAGATTTCAATGCAACCAGAGAACAAGTTTCCGCTTGGTTAAAAAAAGAAGAAGACGAAGATTTTCTCAAACTTAGTGGCACTGAGTTAGCTGTATTTCTTAATGGTTTTATTAATTTAAAGCGTGGCAAACGCGATGGACCACAACCAACACCAGAAAAACATTTGAATAATAATATGGTTTTCCAGAAGCTACGAATTGCTCTAAATTTAAAAGCTGAAGATATTTTAGATATTCTTAAATTGGTAGACTTCCGTTTAAGTAAACATGAATTAAGTGCGTTATTCCGTAAGCCAGGCAATAAAAATTACCGAGAATGTAAAAATCAAATTCTCCGAAATTTTTTATTAGGTATTCAACACCAATTACGACCAGAATCTAACAGTTCAGAACCACAAAAATCTTACTACAATAAAAACAATTAAAAGAACCGAGCCTCTTTTACTCTGGCTGCCTGATACAAAATAGAAAATATAATAACCAAGACTATCGAAGCTTTTCGACAAAGGAAAACCAATGATCATTTGTGGTATTGAACTATCGGCCAATGATGCTGTTATTTGTTTACTTGATTTAGAAAACAAACAATTTAATTTACCCGATTGCAGAGTACGAAAATTATCATTACCGAAGGATCATACTCGGGAAGAGCTTCAGAAATTTCAATTTGCCTTTGGCAAATTAATGACTGATTACCGAGTCGACAAGGTTGCTATTAAAGAGCGCATGACAAAGGGAAAATTTGCTGGCGGCGCTATCAGTTTTAAACTGGAGTCTGCTATTCAACTTATTGAGGATATTGATGTTGATTTACTTTCTTCTGCACAGATTAAATCTGCACTGTCGGATAACCCTCTCCCCATATCATTTTCAGATACAGGGCTAAAGATATTTCAGGAAACCGCTTTTAAAGTAGCCTATGCCGCGCATTGGTTGAAGTAGAAACCCCCAATCTCATTACAATAGCAAGTTCATAGGCGTACTAGCTCAGAGACTAGGCTATGTCATGCAAAAGTTAGGCGATTTTATTTAATAACAACAGGATTCACTGGTGAGCCTGTACCACCTTTCATTTTTAACGGCGCTGCACTGAGGAAAAAGCTATAGCGACCATCTTTGGCGCTGGAAGCAGCCAAATCATCCAACCAATAGATCTCACTTAAGACAATACCTAGATCACGAATTAACGCACCATGAAGTGGAATAACGAATGTTTCACCATCAATAGTTTGTGCTGCTTTTTCTACCGCCAGGTTATCTGACGCAATCACAGGAATTTCCATTTCATTTAACCAGCTAACCAATTCTTTGCTGTAACACAAACCGGGCTCAGTTAGGGCATTCCAGTTAGCGTGGTCTTCCTCGTCGTAAAAACGGCCCATGGATCCAGTACGGATTAATAGAATATCTCGCTTCTCAATAGTGACATTCTGTGCGTTCGCGGCTTTTTTCAGTTCTGGCAAATTAATACAGGTATTTGGAGCCAAGCGACCATTCTTATCACCCAACAACTTGCCCACATCCAACAATACACCGCGACCCACCATGGCTTTCTCACCAATCTGGCCTATATCGACAAAGTTGTGTCCATGTATTGTCGTATCTGCAGATTTGCCATTGTAAACCTCATTGTTATACCAAGCGTGGCCCAGCGCATCCACATGGGTCGTTCCTTGCAGATACATAAACACTGCATCATCAGAATATTTCATGCCCCCAGATAGTCGGTCTATTTTTCCTGAAGAATACACACTTTGATCTTGGGACATAAAATGTTGCACTGGCACACGCCCGGGGAATACGGGTCCGACACCGTGAGTCATGGGTATTTGCAGGGTAAAGCGTTCGCCTGTTTTGATCTCTGAAACACCACGTAATACCTGAGAATCATCCAGATAGTTTAATGCACCTATTTGGTCGTCATCGCCCCATTTTCCCCAGTTTTTTGGTGCATTTTTTTGCAATTCATTCATGTCGGATAGTTCATCAGCAATGGCAAAGCCACTAGTCAAACCAAAACCCGCCAACAGAAAAATGCCGCAAGTAATGTTTCGTTTACTTACCCAGGAAAAATCAAACATCATCAACTCCATTCTAGTACTGTTATTGATCACTAATGTGATAACAAAGGTATTTCAGTTCTGTGTATTCATCGATACCAAAATGAGAGCCTTCACGACCACTACCGCTGGCTTTAATACCACCAAAGGGTGCTACTGCCGTTGAGATAACACCTGTATTGATACCGACCATACCGTATTCCAGTGCTTCCGAAACACGGGTAATCACATTTACGTTATTTGAAAATAAGTAGGCGGCTAATCCAAATTCGGTATTGTTAGCCTCTGCAATAACCTGCTCTTCGTTCTCAAAACTAAACAGAGGAGCCATTGGACCAAAGGTTTCTTGCTTGGCACACAACATATCTTCACAGGCATTAATTAACACAGTAGGCTCAAACCATGTACCACCGAGTGCATGACGTTTCCCCCCAATGATGACTTGGCCACCTTTTTCTACACCGTCGGCCAACTGCTGCTCTACTTTTTGTACTGCACTTTCACTGATCAGTGGACCAATATCCGTGCTGGGTTCTGTACCCACTCCTACATTTAATTCGGCCACACGTGCGGCTAATAATTTGGAGAAGTGTTGGTAAATACCTTGCTGAACGTAAATACGATTGGCACAGATACAGGTTTGACCAGCATTACGGAATTTACTTTTTATCAGCTCTTCTACCGCGAGATTAATATCCGCGTCCTCAAAGACGATAAAGGGTGCGTTACCGCCAAGTTCAAGGGAGATTTTTTTTACCGTTGGCGCACAAGCTGCCATTAATTTAGCACCGACAGGCGTAGAGCCAGTAAAGCTTAGCTTGCGAACAACTGTGCTTGCCGTCAGCGTTTCACCAATCGGCTCAGCATTGCCTGTAATGACATTGAACACACCATCGGGAATGCCTGCCTGCTGAGCGAGAGCAGCCAATGCAAGTGCTGTTAAAGGTGTTTCCAACGCAGGTTTGACAATAATGGTGCAACCCGCTGCCAGTGCAGGCGCTACTTTCCGGGTAATCATCGCAGCAGGAAAATTCCACGGCGTAATGGCAGCACAAACACCTACGGGTTCATGGGATACGACAATACGTTTATCTCGACCATGCCCGGGTATGGTCTGGCCATAGACACGTCGAGCTTCTTCTGCAAACCACTCAATGTAACTAGCCGCATACTTGATTTCACCTAAAGCTTCCGCAAGGGGTTTGCCCTGTTCGAGAGACATCAGATAAGCCAGTTGTTCACTGTGTTTAATCAGTAGCTGATGCCAGGCTTTCAGATACTTCGCCCGCTCGTTTGCAGCCTGAGCACGCCAACCAGGCAATGCATTTGCCGCAGCAGTTATAGTTTGTTGTGTTTCTTGTTCTGCAAACAACGGCACTTGGGTTAATACTTCACCGCTGGCAGGATTCAGCACATTGACTGACTGCCCATTGGATAACCATTGTCCTCCCACAAGACATTGGTTTTTAAAAAACTCAAAATCTTGAAACTCCATATTACTCCCTCTGATCCAGATCTTTTACAAAGGTCTGATCTGTTTCACCCACAAAAAAGTTTTTTCCATAAATAAGTGCTGTAAGTATAACGCCTACAGCAAAGGCCCAGGCTGCACCTTTAATAACTAAAACCGCCGCTATCACCCCAGCAATACCTAGATCCCTCTGGCTTCGTGCCTCCATAATACCGATACGCACACTCACAAATCCCTGTATTAACAGTGTCAGTGCCAAAGCAATCCCTAATATAGGTTTCACTAGACTCACGATAGGCAACAGCAGCAAACCGGTATTGGTACCCCAACGAAAAGAACCTGACCCACCAAAGATGGAATTCATGGCCTCTTTACCCTGTTTGTAGCGTTCCACAACCACCACATGCATGGCCGCCCATAATGGCCCACACATCACCACATCCGGGCCAAAAATACTCATCAAAAAATTACGCCCACCAAAAATCAAATGTGCACGATTTGGATCGTAATCAATTTTTTCATCAGCACGAACAGCATCCGCTTCCGCCAAAATTGCCTTGCTTTGCAATACATCACCAAACAACACGATATAGGCAGCCAGTACCGTAGGCAGTGCCGTCAGGAACATCATAAAGGGTGGAATGCCGACACCAAAAATGGTGTATTCACTAAATATCAGTACAAAATCAGGCTTAGTGAAGCCCCAACTAATATCTGGCCATTGGGCTTCATGGGCTAAAGGCGCGATAATAATCGCCAATATAATAATAGGGAAAATACCTAACTTTCCTAGGGTGGACCATAATTTTCCATGCTGTCGCAGTTGAGAAAAATGATGAGAAAAAATCAAATAAAATGCAATACCAACGGCGACACTAATAGTGATGGGATACTGATCAAAGCGGCCTCCTTCTTTAAAGACAATGGCAACAGCGGCAACACCTGCACCTAGGATCACACCTGATTTAATGGCTGGAGGAATCATATGAACAACTTTAGATGCCAAGTGTGTTCGACCCAGAACTAGGGACAGAAAACCTAACATCATTTGAAAAGAGATGAGGGCATGAACCCGATCCACCCCCATATCATAGGTTTGCACATAGGCCATAACTAACGGAATCGCCGGTGTTATCCAACCAGGAACAACAGGATCACCCAAAATATGATGTAATAAATATAAAAAACCATTGATCATCACGATGGCAATTGCCGCTTCAAACGGCATCCCCAGTAACTCAACCATCAAAGGAATTGCAGCCAGATCAACGGCACACATCAATAATCCCTGAAGGTAATCAGGCAATTCAAAGCGATAATGTAAAAAAGGCAACCTGACCTTAAAAGGACCGAGAGCATAGTACGGAGCTTCTTGTCCTTCGCTGCGGTTTTTCCAGGAACTCATAAGGGCTCTCTATTTTTGTTATTTTTTTGTTCGTTATAGTTAACTTTGCCGCACTAAAACGCAGCCTCATATATCGCGGCTATGTCTTCAACAGTTGGCGCTCTTGGATTGTTACGTAACAACCGCTTGACGTTATGCGCCTCCTCAGCCAATTGAGGAATATCTGCCTTTGGAATATTTAGCGCACTTAAATTCTCAGGTATAGCCACTTCATGACAAAACTCGCGTAAATGATTCATTACCCGGTCGGCAGCCTGTGATTGAGTAAGGCTATGTACTGGCTCACCAAAGGCTTGAGCTATGTCATAAAAGCGCTCCAGACAAACCGGTTTGTTGTATTCCATCACATAGGGCAGTAGCAATGCATTACTAACACCATGAGAGATGTGATATCGCCCTCCCAGTGGGTATGCCAAGGCATGAACAGCGCCGACGCCTGCATTGCCAAACGCTAACCCTGCCAACAAACTACCCGTTGCCATGTCTTCCCTGGCCTCTAAATTGTCTGGATCAGAAAATGCTTTTGGCAGCGCATGAATAATTAAGGTCATTGCTTTGATCGCCAAAGCATCAGTTATAGGGCTAGAAAAATTTGATAAGTATGCTTCTATTGCATGTACCAGAGCATCCACACCACTGGCAGCAGTCACGTTGCTCGGGCAGCTGAGGGTCATTTCCGGGCTAACAATGGCAACATCCGGCAACAGAAAATCACTCACAATGCCTCGTTTTATCTGTGCTTCTGGATCAGACAAAATGGCGATATTGGTCACTTCTGAACCCGTACCCGCCGTGGTTGGTATGGCAATTAATGGAATGTTGCGCTGACTAACCATATTCTCACCAAACAAACTTTCCAGATCGCCAACATGTTCAGCCATTACTGCAACGCACTTGGCGGTATCCATTGCACTGCCCCCACCCACGGCCACTAGGCCATCGTGATTTCCCTGTTTAAATACATCGACACAGACTTGAACAGCAGATACTTCTGGCTCTGGTGGGATATTGTCGTAAATCGCATAGCTAGCTTCAGGCAATTGGTCTGTGATGATGGCTAATGTGCCTGAGTTGCTCACACCTTTGTCCGTCACAAGAAAGGGCTTCTCTACACCCAACTTGTTCAATTGTCCGACCAATTCTTTAGTGGCACCGTTACCCGTTATTAGATTATGGGCAGACTTGAAGCTGGACACGCTCATGGAAAATTACCTTTTTAAGAAAGGGTGTAATGAAATATAACATTACAGCCATTCATAACGAAAAGTATATTTAATAAATATAAAAGAGCTAATTATGGTTTGTCACTCAGAAAAAGTACCGCAGGTATTTTTTAATTCTTTAGATAACAACACCGTTGCCCGCTTGGCAAAAACCCCAAGCAAATTAGTTGATGTCATTCTTGTTCAAGGATACTGAAAAAACTTATCTTTATAAAATTTTTAATTACTGATGTTTTATTAATTAAAAACCCTTATTATTTCTTAATTAATCTCATGTGGAATTAGAGTAATTATTAAGAAATAGTTCAAGATTGATTTGTTGAGAATGAAAAGAACTAAAGAAAGGTACTTAAGAAAATTAAGCGATAACCACAAGCAAAAAAAATTTAATAAATAATTACCCCCCCGTCATATTCATTAATCTGACAACTTGTAGCTTGTCATCATCATAAAAATAATGGCTCTCTGGTTTTATGTCCATTGCTTCTACAATCGTATTTTTTAACTTCTCCATGTCACCAGGGTAACGGCGTATCACTGCCTTGAGGTCGACAGAATATTCATTACCTAAACAAAGCAATAACCTACCTTCACTGGTAACACGAACCCGATTACAGGTATCACAGAAGTTATAGCATCGATACCTAAGTTTTCGGATTCACAGTACTTAACCGTTGTATAGATCCCCGCTAAAGGACCTAATTCTGGGAATAGATCAGGTATCCCCTGTTCACTACCACTGATAAGTACATCTAAACCAAGGGATTCTAATAATGTTTGACTGTACTCCAGCACGTCTGCTCGTTGCCGTGTAATTGAGCCTTGTCAGTGCCCATACGAGAGGGCAAACCACCCGCCAAGATTAAACCATAACAAGATGCCATAACCTGCAAACCTTCTTCTTGAGCTATCTCAAATCTGATTATACTAGTCCCCATTAATGCCATGTGGATCTTAATAATATGGAGCTCTCAATGACAAAATTTAGAGCAAAAAAAACCGCACTTTCAAGCACGGTTTTTTTCTGACCACTGATCTACAGCAGTCCAGTTATCTGTTTTGGTTAATTCTGTTCCAGAATATAATCAACAACGGATTTAATTTCATCGTCACTACAGTCCATACACAATCCTTTAGCTGGCATACCGCGAACACCATTGATTGCATTTGCATAGAGTGTATCTATACCCTGAGCTACACGACTTTCCCAGTCAGCAGCCACACCAGTTTTTGGCGCGCCACCAGCACCGCTTGAGTGGCATGCAGTACAGCTCTTATTATAAATATCCTCACCGGAACGAGGGCCGCTTGAGGCCATAGCCGCTGGGGCAGATGCAACATCTTTTTCCAGAACCACTTCACCTTCAGGAGCGAGACGCTCAGAAATTTCAGTTTCTTGTTGTGCGGTCAGCTTTAACTCTTCAGTATCAGAACTACAACCTACAAGTCCCAGCACCAGTGTCAGGGCTACAACAGCAAAACCTGTTTTTTTCAATTGGCTCATTCTCGTCTCCGTATCATTCATATTCGCGGCCCAAAAAAGTGGGACATTGCCCGTACCGCATTTTTCAGGGCTGCATTATAGCGGTATAACGCTCGATGTTGAAATATCTTAAAGAACATTCTACAGACCGGAGCCAAAGTTATATTTACAGAAAAGCTATTTATAGGTGTTCTATTGACGAGACTTCTAATCTATTCTTTTCAACTGCAACAACTCATCCAAACATCTGCTGGGCGAAACTAACTCGCTGATCCACTGGCAGCTTGTGCAAAGGTTGCTCATCAATTTTCTGTAGGCGTTTAGCTAAGCCTGCTTGATTAGCAATCTGAATAGCCAGTCCTGGCGTGGCATTTAGCTCTAAATAGGTACAGTAACAATTTTTTCTTTTTCTATAATTTTAGGGGCAGGACAAGCCTTTGTGGTACATACCGGGCACACCTGTGGAGGGCAAACCTGAACCTGAGGTGCTGGAGCCTGAGGCCGAAGCCAGGAGCAACCTGACAACACCAATAACAACACATATAAGCCGGCTCGTTTTAATATTCTATTCATTTATCTGCCCAAGTATTTCGAACTTTAGTATACCCTATGCTTGGATATCAAAAGCAGACCGGTTTCATCCCTTACCTTTAGTATCAGAAATAGACTAATGCCAGGGGAAGCTTTACTATTGCGACCCAATTCAAGCACCCGTAGCTCAGCTGGATAGAGCGCTGCCCTCCGGAGGCAGAGGCCAGAGGTTCGAATCCTCTCGGGTGCGCCAACTTCTTAGGCTATAAGCGCATAACGTACTGATTGGCTTGTCTTTTCAACTGATAAGCAATAGGTACGGTAGACAATGCGGAAGACAACTTCTAATCCTAAGTACACATTTACCAAGCGAGCAATTTATTATTACTCTCGGCTTGTTCCTTCTGATCTTCGGCACCACTACAGAACAGCAAGGCTAGTACAGTCATTGAAAACCCGTTCAACACGAGAGGCCTGCAAACTGTCCAGGCTGCTTGAGCATGATCCCAGCCAAGTCTCTTACTACGAGAATATTGTGGACAGAATGCCAGGGAAGGTGTTGAAAGGGCATTCTGTGGTCACGAAGGATAGGACCAGCCAGACATATCACCTCACGCTTACTGAGCAGCTCTCAGACCGACAAAAGGCTGACCTGCTTGCTCTCTGTCACCAAAGAAAAGCCAGTAAACCCTGCAAGGCAGTCAGATGCTGCACACTCAGCCTCCGGTATTGGCCGCCCGTTCCGAGATGGAATTACCTGAATGAATTTCTCTCTTAAAATCATTGCCTCCGCTTAATCTACTGTATCATGGTAATGCTGATCCTAGGAATGAGCAAAAGTGTCTGAGCCAGAGAAAAATATTGAGGTGGTCGCTGCGGTTGTTTTTGATAACAGCAATATCC
>JALQUJ010000018.1 GCA_023263825.1 Porticoccus sp. | reverse complement strand
ATCGCTTTAAACTCACCAATAGCTGGCCCCACCAGGATTTTATTGCCCATAGCGGGGTCAGCCTGGGGAATGTGGCCACCTACCTAAATCTCGGTGGTGAATACCGAATTGGCTGGCAACTACCTGAAGACTTCGGTACCGCAGCAGTCAGGCCTGGTGGAGACAACAGCGCCCCAGGTGATTGCGATATTCGCCACTGTAACCAATGGATCTGCGGGCTACATGCTTTTATTTCTTTTGATGGCCGATTTGTCGCACGGGATATTTTCCTAGATGGCAATACCTTTGAAGATAATCATAGTGTCGACCGACGTTCAACCGTAGCCGAAGCCGCTATTGGTTTCAGTTTTCTCTCGGGTGGCTGGAAAATTTCCTACGCTAAAGTTTTTCGCACTCGTGAATTTGAAGAGCAAGACAAATCCCATGAGTATGGCTCATTATCATTTTCTTATTCCTGGTGATAGTTTATTAGTAACAACACGACTACAACTTTCCGGGTTAAAATACTTCCCGCTGATTTGATGTACAGGCTTAAACTTTGCCCGCTTTACGTTACCCCAACCGCAAATTTCATCCGGAACCCAGTTGGCGGAGTTATACCCGCACCCCCGCCACAACAATGCCCGTATCCCTTAGAGGCTGGCTATTAGACCGCGGCTCTCTGACCCAGCGTTTAATCGATGCCAGTGAAGGTGAATTTCGACTAGAGGTATTGAATCAACACATGGCATTGCCCCTACTGTCTGAAGCCAATGCTCTAGGTCTTCCAACGAGGCAACGGGCCGTGGTCCGAGAGGTCATTCTCTATGGTCGGGGTGAACCCTGGGTGTATGCCCGTAGCATTATTCCTATAAAAACCCTGACAGGTCGTTTGAGAAGCTTACGAACACTCGACAACCGACCACTCGGTGCATTGCTCTTTAATGATAAAACCATGCAACGTGGCGATATAGAAATTACCTGTATGAATACGGAAAGCCACTTACAGCCTCGCTTGCCACAAGATATTAAAGGCACCATATGGGGCCGCCGTTCTGTATTTTATCTTGACCAAAAACCACTATTGGTTAGTGAGATGTTTTTACCGAAGTTTAAGCCTTACAATAACCCCATAACATTCCACTTTCACCGTTGAACTATTCATTACTGTCAGCCATTAACTATAAGGAAGCTTAAAAACTTATGCCTTCTTTTGATATAGCCCTTTTGAAAGCACGCTTACCGGATTTCCTACAGTTAATGCGGTTTGATAAACCCATTGGCACACTGCTGTTGCTTTGGCCTACCCTTTGGGCGCTGTGGTTTGCAGCTGAAGGTGCCCCCAGCACAAAAAACCTGATTATTTTTATTCTTGGCGTCGTATTAATGCGTGCTGCTGGCTGTGTCATTAATGATTTCGCTGACCGAAATGTAGATGGACGTGTGGAGCGCACCCAAAACCGCCCTATTCCCAGAGGAGCAGTAAGCAGCAAAGAAACCCTGATACTGTTTGCTCTGTTATGCACCTCAGCCTTTATTTTGGTGTTATTGACCAATGGCCTGACAATCAAACTGGCTTTTGTCGCAGTTGCATTGGCCGCCTGCTACCCCTTTATGAAACGTTTTACCAATTTGCCACAGGTGGTATTAGGCGCAGCATTTGCCTGGAGTATTCCAATGGCCTTTGCAGCCGAGGCTGGAAAACTACCGACTGAGTTATGGGCACTTTATGCCGCGGTGGTATTGTGGACCGTTGCCTACGACACTTTTTACGCCATGGTTGACCGAGAAGATGACTTAAAAATTGGGGTCAAATCCACCGCTATTTTATTTGGTGATATGGATATTGTTATTACCTCATCACTGCAAGTGTTAGTGCTTATTGCCCTCGCTATGACAGGCGCAAACTTTGGCAGGGGGTTATGGTTTTTCCTCTCTGTTGCCATTGCAGCACTCTTATTCCTTTATCAACAATACCTGATTCGTGGCCGTGATCGCGATGCTTGCTTTAAAGCATTTCTCAACAATAACTATGTTGGGGCTATCATATTTATTGGACTGGCAATGGATTATCAATTGGGGAGCCACTAACAAAATACAAACTTTTCCACTATTGTCATATTTTTGTCACAACTTCGTCATGTAATGGTTCTGAAAGCTTTTGTATATAAAGAATCATTTAGTGAGTAGACGAAGAACATATTGATATAAAAACCATGAACAGCAAAACAATTTTAGTTGTCGATGATGAACCCGCCATACGCGATATGATCAGCACCGCACTGGATGTAGCTGGTTACGACTGCCTTCAAGCAGAAAATGCTCAACAGGCTCACGGTATGATTATTGATGAACAGCCTGATTTAGTACTGCTAGATTGGATGATGCCAGGAACCAGTGGTATTGAGCTTATCCGGCGCTTACAGCGTGATGACCTTACCAAAAATGTACCTGTAATCATGCTCACAGCTAAAACTGCTGAAGATAACATGGTTCAGGGCCTTGAATCAGGTGCTGATGACTTTATCACCAAGCCATTTTCCCCCCGGGCTTTGATAGCCAGAATTAATGCTGTACTGCGTCGAGCAGAGGCAGAGTTACCTCAAGAACCAATCCAGGTAGACCGGCTATTATTCGACCCTATTAGCCACAGGGTCACGATAGACAATCAGCCTATTACTATGGGCCCTACCGAATTCAGATTATTAAGTTTTTTCCTGACCCACCAAGAACGCGTCTATTCCCGGGATCAAATCCTTGATCATGTCTGGGGAGGCAATGTTTACATGGATGAGCGCACGGTGGATGTTCATATTAGGCGTCTACGCAAAGCAATTTCACTTGAAGGCCATGACCGCTTCATTCAGACTGTGCGTGGCGCGGGTTACCGCTTCTCCACCAAAGTTGTCGAAGAATAGGAATCAACTCTTTGCATAGAGGTCTCCAAACAGAAATACAGCGAATCTCTCTGCTCACTCTGTTTCTGTTAATTTTTGGGTTTTTGAATGGCCATCTACTACTGACGCTTCTCATCGGCGGCGGTCTTTACATGCTATGGACCTTTTCACATATAGCTAAACTCTATGATTGGTTAGACCAAGGTTGCGCTGGCCTCCCCCCTGAGGCGAGCGGTGTTTGGGGTGATATGACCGACTACCTCTACCGTATGCAACAGCGCAATGACCGCGCCAAGCAAAGCCGGAGGAATCTCTCGGAACGAGTGCGCAATATTACCTCAGCCCTGGCAGATGGTGTGCTAACCCTCAGCCCTGACAGGGTATTGGAATGGTGGAACCCTGCGTCTATAAAACTATTGGGACTGAAAAAAAGTGACCGAGGACAGTCCATTATCAATTTGGTTCGTGACCCGCGTTTCGTTGCTTTTATCCAAAGTGATTCATTCTCTACTCCTCTGGAGCTAACATCTCCAGAAGACCCGACCAAAACACTACTTTTTAGTGCCGCCGAATTCGGTGAAGGCGATATCATTTTGGTCGTTCAAGATATTACTCGACTCCGTAACCTTGAGCAGATGCGCCAAGATTTTGTAGCAAACATATCCCACGAGCTACGCACCCCACTCACAGTATTATCCGGTTACACCGAAACCCTTATAGACAGTGCTGATGACCTCCCAAAAGGTTGGGAAAAAGCCTTGGATCAGATGCAACAACAAACTGATCGCATGAGTGCTTTAGCTAACGATTTAGTCATGCTGTCCCAGCTGGAATCGACTCGAACACCTCCTCCTAGCACCCCTGTAGATACAACAAGTTTGCTTCAACAAATTGCTGAGGATGCCAAGGTTATTGCAAAAGAAAATAATGATACTGAGAACAATGACATCATCACTATCGACTGTTCTGATGACATTATGATCAATGGTGATACCAAAGAGCTATATAGTGCATTTTCCAACCTGGTCTTCAATGCCATTAAACACAATCCGCCAGGCACAGAAATTCAGATCAAGAGTTATACCGACAAAAAAGCCAATGTGATCGAAATTTCCGATAATGGTAACGGTATTGACCCCAAACACATCCCCCGTCTGACTGAACGTTTCTACCGAGTGGATCATAGTCGCGCCACCACTACTGGCGGCACTGGGCTTGGCCTTGCCATTGTGAAGCACGTTTTAATGCGGCACGGCGGCTCACTAAAAATCTTCAGCACCCTAAGCAAAGGCAGCACATTCATCTGCCACTTCCCTAAACCAAAGCCCAAGACTTAAACTACTACTCTATTCAAACAGCAGCATTGATTTCACCCAAAGGTAAGGCATTGGATCTCCAAGTACTGAACTGCATCGATGAATGCCCGCCATCACACTGGGATAGCTTGTTTGAATCCAAGTATCCCTTTATACAACATCGCTTTCTTTCCCTATTAGAATCATCGGGTAGTGTTTGTGCTGACACTGGCTGGGAACCAAAGCATCTCCTAATAGAACAGAATGGCAAACCCATTGCTGCTATGCCCATGTATTTAAAGCAGCATTCCTGGGGCGAATATGTTTTTGATCACTCCTGGGCCAATGCCTACTACAACCACAACTTGGAGTATTACCCAAAACTGGTTACAGCTATACCTTTTACTCCAGCAGTAGGCCCAAGGCTCGGAATAGCTTCTGGAATTGATAAAACTGTATTTTTTTCCGAATTTTTCGAAGCCCTCAAAAACTGTGCCATAGAATGGGATGCTTCCAGTTGGCACCTACTATTTCCTGAGAATTCACTGACCAAAGAATTACAACAGTACAACACGATGAAACGAACAGGTGTCCAATATCACTGGATCAACACCAATTATGGCAGTTTCGGGGACTTTACCGACACGTTAGCCTCAAGAAAGAGAAAGAATATTTTAAAAGAACGGCGTACCGCCAACCAAAAACTTAATATTAAACGCCTGGAAGGTAAGGATATAACCCCAGATTGGTGGGAATTTTTCCACATTATGTATCAGAGAACCTATATAAAGCGTAATGGAACAGGTGGTTACCTCACAGAAAACTTTTTCCAAAACCTTGGCGCCTCCATGGGCGACCAGATCATGATGTGTGTTGCAGAAGAGGAAGGTGGTACAAAAATGGCCGCAGCGCTGTTCTTCTTTGATGACAATACACTTTACGGTCGCTATTGGGGCTGCCTTAAAGAATATGATTTTCTCCACTTTGAGCTCTGTTATTATCAGGGTATTGAGTTTGCAATTATGCAAAAACTCTCTCGTTTTGATGCCGGAGCCCAGGGTGAACATAAGATAAAACGAGGGTTTCAGCCCATAGAGACTCACTCACTGCATTGGGTAAATCATCCAGACTTTGCCCATGCTATACAGCGTTTTTTAGATCAAGAAACTCTTCAGATCAAACAATATATTTCTCAATCATCCGAACTGCTACCTTATAAAATGACAACTAAATAATTTATGCTGCTTTCCTACCAATGACGGCCAAAGGCTTAGGTTATGAAAAAATATACATACAAAACTAAATTTAACTTCTTTGTTAGTGTTCTCACACTCTTGCTGTTCTCAGCTTCAGCACAAGCCTTTAATGCCTTATCTGATTCCAGCCTTTCCGTATAGGTGCCGCCTTTCCAATAATCATAATCATGGGCAGTGCAACATTTTAGCCATAATTCATTTTGTTCAAAGGTTCCATTGGGAAATGAACTACACCCATCACTTTTAAAAGGCTTAATATCTTCTGCTTGAATAACACTTGATACTATTAAACTAAAAACCAAAACTATTCATATTTTTAAGCTCATTTTTTAACTTAATTTCTTTGCCAAACTAATAATCGATTATTGGCCGGCATTTCATTATCTTCGACTAATGACAAACCTATTTTCTCAGCTAATTTATTTATGGCTTCAAAATCTCGTATACCCTGATGATGAGCCTTGTGTTTAAGCCATTGATCAAAACCAGCATTACTTTCACTAGTAAATTTTCCGTTGTAATTAAAAGGGCCATAAATAACTAAGGTTGTATCCGGCTCCATCACTGAATCAAGGCCAGCAAACATATTAACAACAGATGACCAAACCATGATGTGGCAGGTGTTTGCACTAAACACTGCATCTACTGGATCAAATAACCAAGGGGGGTGATCCGCATCAAGGATCAATGGTGAACGTAAGTTCTCTGCAGGATTATCATCTATCCATGCATTGATACCCTCATGGTTTTGTTCCAGATCCGCTGTTTGCCAAATAAGGTGCGGTAACTGAGGCGCAAAATAAACAGCATGCTGACCAGTGCCGCTTCCAATTTCCAATACTTGCTTGCGATCAGAAAAGACTCTTAACAATATATCTAAAATCGGTTGTTTATTATTTTCGCAAGCTTGGGAAAATGGCTTTTGTGCCAGCATTATGTATTCCTAATCTTTTGTTTTTATTAAATAGCTTTATTTTTGAGCATCTCGCGTAAAAACCCATTCCCGGGCAGAAGACATTGCTGGATTAAAACTATAACCATCAACATCAAATTGTTTTAACTGTTCAGGGTCTTCGATCTGGTTTTCTATGATATAGCGGCTCATCAACCCCCTGGCTTTTTTAGCGAAAAAACTGATGATCTTATATTTATCATTTTTCCAATCTTTAAAGACCGGTGTTATAACTTCAGCATTCAGTTTTTTAGGTTTAACGGATTTAAAGTACTCATTGGATGCCAAATTAATCAGCACTTGTGAATTTTCTTCTTTGAGTTCCTGATTCAGACCTTCAGTAATCTTTTCTCCCCAAAACTCATAAAGATTACTTCCTCTTTTGTTCGCCAGCTTGGTTCCCATTTCAAGGCGGTAAGGCTGCATTAAATCCAGAGGACGCAATAAACCGTACAAACCGGACAAAATACGTAGGTGGTTTTGTGCCCAATTTAACTGACCCCCAGATAAACTCTCTGCATCCAAACCTGTGTAGACATCGCCCTTGAAGGCAAGCACCGACTGCTTGGCATTGTCCGGTGTAAATTCAGGCTGCCAATTAAGGTAGCGGCCAAAATTAAGGTCGCCTAATTTGGCACTAATACCCATTAAGTCAGAGACTTCTGGTGGAGAAAGCTGTCTAAGTTCTTCAATGAGCTCTGTGGAATCATCCAGATAATCCGGTAGGCTATAGCGCGAAATAGTCGCTGGGGTTTCATAATCCAATGTTTTTGCTGGAGAAATAACGACTAACATGGGTATACCTTTGTTCCTATATGGTTTTTTATTAAATGATGAGTACCGTAATTTATTGTTATCAGCTTGTAATCAGAGGTTGTTGACATCAACCAATCTGAAGCTAAACCGTTTACACCTATATGATGTTCATTATACTCGTTTCAATATTACCCGCCTGATAAGGATTTTTCATGAATCGGATGTTTAAACTGCCTGTTGCCATTATTACGTTATGTTTCGTACTAACAGGCTGTTCAGTAAACCCTGTGACGGGCGCTACAGAATTTTCGCTGATGTCTCCCGAAAAAGAAGTTGCCATTGGTACCAGCAATTATGGGCCCAGCCAACAATCACAAGGTGGGCGCTACTATATTGACCCCGACCTTCAGGTTTATATCAGTGACATCGGAAGAAAACTGGCAGCAGCCAGCCAACGCCCTAACCTACCCTACGAATTTGTAGTGCTTAACAATTCTACCCCCAATGCCTGGGCAATGCCTGGCGGCAAAATTGCCGTTAACCGCGGCCTATTACTTTATTTAGATGATGAATCTGAACTTGCTGCCGTGCTTGGCCATGAAATTGTCCATGCAGCTGCCCGGCATAGTGCTGCACAAATGACACGGGGCACGTTTATTGGCTTGGGTGCCGCCGCTGTCGGTGCTTTAGGAAGTAACTATGGCCTCGGTGAAATCGGCTCACAGGCTGCACAAATGGGCGCAGCTGCCTGGATGGCAAAATATGGTCGCGGTGATGAATTAGAAGCTGATGCCTATGGCATGGAATACCTCGCAAAAACAGGTTACGACCCCTATGGCGCCGTTAGGGTGCAAGAGGCGTTTGTAAAACTCAGCGAAGGGCACCAGCAGGACTTTTTGAGCGGGCTGTTCGCCAGTCATCCACCCTCCCAAGAGCGTGTTGATGCGAACCGTATCAAAGCCGCTACCATGCCGAAAGGCGCCAGGTATAAAGATCGATATCAACGTAAGATTGCGCAACTTAAAAGGGATAAACCTGCCTATGATGCCGAGGCAGAAGCCATAAAAGCACTCAATGCCAAAAATCCAAAAGGTGCTTTGACCCAATTGGATAAAGCCATAAGAACTCAACCCAACGAGAGTTCATTCTGGGAGCTTCGTGGACACGCCTGGGAAATGAGCAAAAACCCAACCAATGCTGAAAAAGCATTCACCACAGCTATAGGCAAAAACCCTGATCTTTTCAGCCCCTATCTCTATCGGGGCATTAACCGCTTTGAACAGGGTAAGAAAATAGGAGCCAAATCTGATTTAGAAAAAAGCCACTCACTACTTCCAACACCTCCTTCCAGCTATTTCTTGGGTGAGATCGCATTAGAAAGTGGCGACAAACAGGGTGCGATCAAATATTTCCAAACCGCCGCACAGGGTAGTGGAGAAATTGCTAAAAATGCTGCTGCGAGGCTAGCTGTTCTCGAACTTGCCACAGCACCTTATAAATATGTTTTAAGTAGAATCTCTCTCGGCGATGACGGCTATATGAGAATAACGGTGAAAAATAACAGCCCTGTCACTGTGACAAATGTAGAGTTACAACTCTCAGAAATGGCCAATGCATTTCTTCTGGAAAGTAGCTCCACCCTTAAAGGACCTTCTCAACTGAAATCTGGCCAACAAGCCACGATTAAAACCCGGATCGGTTCCTTTAATGAAACATCTGAAATTGCCAAATACCGTATTAAAGTTTCCAGGGTTCAAGTACCAGAACAGCCCTAGAATCGGCAAACATTATAGGCTTGGCCTGTCTGTAAGAAATTGCATACAGGCTCGCACCCTGGCATTACCCCTGTAATCTGGATGTGTGAGCAGCCATATATCTGAGGAAAACGATGCTTCTTTTTGCTCCCCATATTTTCGAGATTAGCTCCCTTGAGCAACTTCCAGAAGAAGTCTTTGGCCCGGTTCTTCATGTTATTCGTTACCAAGCGGATGAACTTAACCATGTGCTTACTCAGATTAACAAAAATGGGTATGGACTAACCCTAGGAATTCATAGTCGAATTCAAGCATTCGCGGACTATATTTTTAATCACACAATGGTGGGCAACACCTACATTAATCGCAATATGGTGGGGGCGGTTGTAGGCACCAACCCTTTTGGTGGCTGTGGATTATCCGGAACAGGGCCAAAGGCCGGCGGGCCCCATTATCTACTTCGTTTTGCTACGGAAAAAAACGCGGACCGAAAATATCACCGCCAGAGGTGGGAATACAGCACTGATTAGATTACTGGAAGATTAAACAATGCTGACTTATGATCAGTAGCCATGGATTGGAAAACATTCATTCTCAAGGAACAGGGCACGTTAATATTCCAGGTGCTGATGATATGTCTGCCACTATAAGCATGATGGACACACTGTATAAAAAC
>JALQUJ010000044.1 GCA_023263825.1 Porticoccus sp. | reverse complement strand
TCGGTTTCATCTTCTGAAAAAAGTGTTTTGAATTATGTAGAGCAAACTGAACAATTGGGCACAGCACATGCAGTACAAATGGCAGTGCCAAATTTGGGTGAAGGTGGAACTAGCCTTATTCTCTATGGTGATGTTCCTCTGATTTTGCCAGAAACTATTTTGGAAATGCTCGCCGTAGTATGTGATACCAGTATGTCATTACTAACGGTGACATTGGATAACCCAACAGGTTATGGGCGAATTTTAAGAAATGAATCTGGCCAAGTTACAGCTATTATTGAGCAAAAAGACGCCTCATCTGAACAGCTTAAAGTAAGAGAAGTAAATACCGGTGTTTTGGCAGTAAAGACAGAACAATTAAAACAATGGCTCCCCCAAATTGATAACAACAATGCCCAGGGTGAATATTATCTTACGGATTTAATTGCCATTGCTCGCAGTAATGGTGTGACTATTGCAACGAAACATCCACAATTCGTTGAAGAAGTAGAGGGCGTAAATAATCGGATTCAATTAAGTGCCCTTGAGCGGTTTTATCAAAAACAGCAGGCAGAAAAATTAATGGTAGCTGGTGTTACTCTTGCTGACCCAGATCGTATTGATGTGCGTGGGGTTCTGAACACAGGCAATGATAATTACATCGATATTAATGTTGTGTTTGAAGGCAATGTGACACTGGGTAGCAATGTGGTCATTGGACCAAATTGTCAAATTATTGATAGTCAGATTGGCGATGGTGCAGAAATAAAAGCAAACAGTGTGATTGAACAAAGCGAAGTAGGTAGTGATTCGATCATTGGTCCTTTTGCTCGATTAAGGCCAGGTACTGTTCTGGCAGAAAATGCCAAAGTCGGTAATTTTGTGGAAACCAAAAATACTCAGGTGGGCAAAGGTAGCAAAATAAACCATCTGAGTTATGTAGGTGATTCAGAATTGGGTGAAGGTGTAAATGTGGGAGCAGGCACAATAACCTGTAACTATGATGGCGCCAATAAACATAAAACTATCATGGGCGATAATAGCTTCATTGGTTCAAATAGTTCGTTAGTGGCACCCGTAAAAATAGGCAAAAATGCTACAGTGGGTGCTGGTTCAACCATAACCAAAGATGTGCCTGACGATGAACTGGGTTTAACCCGAGCATCTCAGAAAAGCATTTCCGATTGGCAGCGCCCTACAAAAAAGAGTTAGTAACCCTTCGGAAAACGGCTCATTAATTTAACAGTCGCTATTGATAGCTAAAACAGTACCGGATAAAACTATGTGTGGAATTGTTGGTGCCTTGGCACAACGGAATGTTACAGGAATTCTAATAGAAGGTTTAAAACGTCTTGAGTATCGTGGATACGATTCTGCAGGAGTGTCGGTGCTGGATAGAAATAATGAGATCCAAATACGTAAAAATGCAGGCAAAGTTTCTAATCTTGTTGATAACTTAAAAAAATCACCGGCTAAAGGAAGCTTGGGTATAGCACATACACGTTGGTCAACTCATGGTGTTCCAAGCGAAGTGAATGCTCACCCACATGGTTCTTCTGATGTGGCTGTTGTCCACAATGGCATTATTGAAAATCACGATGAGTTACGTTCTGAGCTTGTAGAGCTTGGTTATACATTTGTTTCTGAAACTGATACAGAAGTCGTGGCACACCTTGTACATTACTATCTTGATAGCTCTGACTCTCTCAGGCAAGCCGTACAAAAAACGATTGATCGCCTTGAGGGTGCCTATGCCCTGGGTGTTATTTCGGCTCGTGCACCTGGTGTTTTGATTGGTGCACGAAGTGGCAGTCCATTGGTACTGGGTGTTGGTATAGAAGAAAATTTCATTGCCTCAGACCAAATGGCATTGCGTCAGGTAACGGATCGGTTTGTCTTTCTCGAAGAGGGTGATCTGGTAGAACTACAGAATGGACAATACCAAATTGTAGATTCAGCTGGTGCGAATGTAGAAAGAGAAGTGATTACTCTTTCGGGCGGTGACGATGCTGCGGATAAGGGGCATTATCGCCACTACATGCTGAAAGAGATTTTTGAACAACCGGAAGTTTTGAAGAATACCCTTCAAGGCAGAATTAGTAGTAAAAGCGTATTGCCGGAAGCATTTGGCTCTAAGGCTCGAGCAATCTTTAGTAAGGTGAATGCGGTGCACATCGTTGCTTGTGGTACCAGTTACCATGCGGGACTAGTTGCACGTTACTGGTTGGAAGAATGGGCAGGAATTCCCTGCCAAGTTGAAGTTGCCAGTGAATATCGTTATCGCAAGGTGGTTGTTCCTGAGAACACGCTTTTTGTCACTATTTCCCAGTCGGGTGAAACGGCGGATACCCTTGCAGCCCTTCAATCAGCCAAGCAGTCTGGTTATCTCGGTAGCCTCGTTATCTGCAATGTGGCCAATAGCTCTCTGGTTCGTGAATCTGATTTAGCGCTGATGATCCATGCAGGACCTGAGATTGGTGTTGCCTCTACCAAGGCATTTACTACCCAGTTGGTAGCGTTACAGTTACTTTGTATTGGTCTGGGGCGTTCACAGAATCAGGGTAGTAAAGGCGGCCTTGATGAGAAAAAAGAACAAGAGTTGGTAGCAGCATTACATCAGTTGCCAGAACTCTGTGAACAGACACTGGCACTAAATGATGAAATCGAAAGAATTTTTGAATGTTTTGCCGATAAACACCACTCCTTGTTTCTGGGGCGTGGTGTTCAATTCCCTGTGGCGCTCGAAGGTGCCCTCAAGTTAAAAGAAATTTCCTATATTCATGCTGAGGCTTATCCTTCAGGGGAGCTCAAGCATGGTCCCTTGGCATTGGTTGATAATGAAATGCCTGTGGTGGCTGTTGCTCCAAGTAACGAATTATTGGAAAAACTCAAATCTAACCTTCATGAAGTTAAGGCTCGTGGTGGTCAATTGTTTGTTTTTGCCGATAAAGCAGCAGGTTTTGAAAATGAACCCGGCATGACGGTAATGAATATCCCCCATGTGCCCGATAGTTTGGAAGCGATTATCTATACCCTACCCCTTCAGTTGCTTTCCTACCATGTAGCAGTGCTTAAGGGCACAGATGTAGACCAGCCAAGGAACTTGGCCAAATCGGTTACCGTAGAGTAGGGAGTAAAAATCAGGCCCTAGATCAGTTATTCTGTGGCACTCTGAGTGCTTCCAGCCCATGCTGAAGATCCAACAAATGCTCCTGAAGCTGTCCACCTTTATGTTTTGCAACGCCAATGGCCAAAACATCAATGACAACCAAATGGGCGATTCTTGATGATAGCGGTGTATAAATTTGAATGTCTTCTTTGGCATCAATAGTTAATGGAATGGTGGCTGCCATAGCGACAGGTGTATCTGAAGGAGCAATAGCAATGACAATAGCACCACGGCTTTTCACCTGTTCGATGGCATTGATAAGTGTGGTGGTTCTACCCGATTGGGAAATGGCAATGACGACATCTCCGGGAGCCATGGAGGTTGCTGACATGTTTTGCAAATGGGGGTCAGCGTAGGCGGCAGCTGAAACCTGCAGTCGGAAAAACTTGTGTTGTGCATCAAAGGCGACCGCAGCAGAGGCACCAAAGCCATAAAATTCCACGCGATTGGCAGCGCAAATAGCATTGACTGCTCGGTTGAGCATATCCAAATCCAGTGAATCACGCACTTTCAACAGCGTGTCTACAGTGGAGTCAAAAACCTTAAATGTGTATTCCGCAACAGAGTCCGCATCAGTTACAGCAATTTGGCCATAGCTGGGGCTTGAGGCTAGTTGTTGAGCCAGGGCTAATTTGAAGTCTTGAAAACCGTCACAGCCAACGGCTCGACAAAATCGCACAACCGTTGGCTCACTTACCTCTGCAGATTCTGCTAGATCAACGATTCTCATACGGATTACTTCGGTGAGATTAGCCAAAATAAACTCGGCTACCTTGCGTTCAGATTTCCTCATCTCGGGAAGACTGTCACTAATAGCCCGTGTGAGCTCTGCTGGTTTCATACTGTAATCCTTGTGTAATTCATCCATTGTAAATAATTTACAAGAAAATGGAATTCTTGTAGTTTGTTGTTGAAATTTTTTTTGGAACAATAAGACCTATCACCTAAAGATACTGCTGTTCTGCTAAAATCCCGTTCCATGGATGTCACCGCAATTCTCGACCCTCTCAATCCCGCTCAGCGGGAAGCCGTTTCCAATGCCGAAAACCATTTATTGGTGCTAGCTGGTGCTGGCAGCGGAAAAACCCGTGTATTGGTTCATCGTATCGCCTGGTTAATTCAGGTGGAGCAACTTTCACCCTATTCTGTGTTGGCGGTAACTTTTACTAATAAAGCTGCCCGGGAAATGCGCAACCGTTTGGATGACATGCTCGGCTATTCATCTCAAGGTATGTGGGTGGGTACGTTTCATGGCTTAGCCCACCGGCTGTTAAAAATGCATTGGCAGGACGCGGGGTTACCCGAGAATTTCCAAATTCTGGATAGTGATGATCAGCTGCGGTTAGTGAAACGGGTTTATCAGGCCTTGGGCATTGATGACAGTCGTTGGCCCTATCGCCAGGCCCAGTCATTTATTAATAGCCAGAAAGATGAAGGGTTGCGATCTAAACATTTGCAACCAGCTCAAGATCCCTACCAACGCACCATGTTTCAAATTTATGCCAGCTATGAAGAAGCTTGTGAGCGTGGCGGCATGGTGGATTTTGGGGAGTTGCTATTGCGTGCCCATGAACTCTGGCTCAATAAGCCAGAATTACTTGCCCACTATCAGCAACGTTTTGGGCAAATTCTTGTGGATGAGTTTCAGGATACTAACGCCATTCAGTATGCCTGGCTACGGGTGTTAGCAGGTCAAGATATTCGAATTACGGCAGTGGGCGATGACGATCAATCCATCTATGGTTGGCGTGGCGCAAAGGTCGAGAATATTCTCAATTTCAATCGGGATTACCCCGATACAGCTACTGTGAGATTGGAACAAAATTATCGTTCCTCAAAAAATATCCTTGAAGCGGCCAATGCGGTGATTTCGCGAAATACTGACAGACTGGGAAAAAACCTTTGGACTGAAGATGCCGAAGGTGAATTGATTTCCCTTTATTCCGGATTTAATGAACATGATGAAGCACGTTTTATTGCTGATCGCCTGAGCGATTGGGTAAAGGACGGCAACCTACGGAGTGAGTCCGCTATTTTATATCGCTCCAATGCTCAATCACGGGTGTTGGAGGAAGCACTGCTAAGAGCACAAATACCCTACCGCATTTATGGCGGCCAAAAATTCTATGAGCGCCAGGAAATTCGCAATGCCCTTGCCTATCTGCGGTTGTTGGTTAACCGCAATGATGATGCCGCGTTTGAGCGGGTAGTGAATACACCTACAAGAGGTATTGGTGATAAAACTGTACAAATATTGCGACAGCTTGCCCGGGATGAAGGCATGTCCATGTGGTCTACTGTGGAAAAGGCAATTGCTACCGGAAAACTGTCAGGGCGAGCCAGTGGAGCAGTACAAGGCTTTATCAATCTGATTAATCAACTGGATCAAAATAGCCAGGGTCTGCCTTTACATGAATTGGTAGACAACATCATTGAGGGTAGTGGACTTATTGATTTTCATCGCAAAGAAAAAGGTGATCGTGGTCAGTCCAGGGTAGAGAACCTGCAAGAATTAGTCGTTGCCTGCCGTAGTTTTGAGGCAGAAGATAAGGATCAACCGGTCCTTCCTCAGTTTCTTGATCAGGCGGCATTGGATGCCGGAGATCGCCAGGCCGATGAAGGGGAGGATGCTGTTCAGTTGATGACCCTGCATTCCGCAAAAGGGTTGGAATTTCCTTTGGTCTTTTTAGCCGGTATGGAGGAAAACTTATTCCCCCATCGTATGTCAGCAGAAGAACCGGGCCGATTAGAGGAAGAACGTCGATTGGCCTATGTGGGCATTACTCGAGCGATGAAAAAACTCTATCTGACATTTGCAGAATCTCGTCAGCAATACGGTACAGAAAACTACAATAGTGTTTCCCGTTTTGTTCGAGATATTCCAACGGAATACATTGAGGAGGTTCGGCTCAGAACCCAGGTTACTCGCCCTACCAGCTATGCTAAAAAACCTTCAGCTTCTTTCAGTGATGAAGGCACTGATACCGGTTTAGCATTAGGCCAGAGAGTGGAACATAAAATATTTGGTGAGGGCGTAATACTGAACTTTGAGGGCAATGGTGCCCACGCTCGAATACAAGTGAACTTTGATAATGAAGGCAGTAAATGGTTGGTGCAGTCCTATGCCAAACTCACACCGCTTTAATCAAACTCCAACGAAATAATTAGAAAACTTATTATGGTGAATAACAAGAGGAACACCGTGAACAAACAAAAACCTACGTTAATCGTTTTTATACTACTCACTCTGGCGGTTGTTTTATCGGGTTGTGGTGGTTCAGAGAATAATGTGACTACAGCGCAGTCCAACGGACAACAAGCACAGCAAAAAATATATAAATGGAAGATGGTAACAACGTGGCCTAAAAATTTTCCCGGGTTAGGTATGGCGGCTGAAAACTTTTCTACATTGGTAGAAAAAATGAGTGGTGGCAGATTACAGGTTAAAGTCTACGGTGCTGGTCAGTTGGTGCCTGCATTGGAGACTTTTGATGCTGTATCACAAGGTACGGCAGAAATGGGGCACAGTGCTGCCTATTATTGGAAGGGAAAAACTCAAACTTCGGCACTATTTACCAGTGTTCCCTTTGGTCTTAATGCTCAGGAAATGAATGGCTGGTTGCATTACGGTGGCGGCATGGCTCTTTGGAAAGAATTATATGAGCCATTTAACCTGGTGCCATTAGCAGCAGGTAATACCGGCGTGCAAATGGCGGGTTGGTTTAACCGTGAGATCAATTCACTGGCAGACCTCGATGGTTTGAAAATGCGTATACCGGGTATTGGCGGTGAAGTCGTCAGTCGTGTGGGGGTAGAAGCGGTTAATATTCCCGGTGGTGAATTGTATACCTCAATGCAAACCGGTGTAATCGATGCCACCGAATGGGTTGGCCCCTACAATGATCTGGCATTTGGTTTTCACCAAGTGGCCAAATATTATTACTACCCCGGTTGGCATGAGCCGGGCCCTACCCTGGAATTAATTATTAACAAGCAAGCATTTGAGTCATTGCCAGAAGATTTACAAGCCATTGTTGAAGGCGCTGCAAGGGCAATCAATCAAGACATGCTGGATGATTACACCGCACGTAATAATGCAGCATTGGATGAATTAGTGAATAACCATGGCGTAGAACTACGTCAGCTACCCGATGATGTATTGGCAGAATTAAATCGTGTTACCCAACAAGTATTGCAAGAAATTGCCACTGAAGATCCGGGTTTTAAGAAAGTTTATGAATCGCAGAAAGCCTTTAAAGAGCAGGCTATTAATTACCACAAAATTTCAGAGCAGGCTTATTATCGTGCAAGAGAATTAAAAAATTAGGTACTTGTGAATCGCAGATTTCAAGCAATGAGAGTCATTGTTAGTAGAGTATAACGTTATGATAACTGGTGAGTGTTTTTGCGGTGAAATAACATACCAAGTTAGTGGAAAGCTGCGTGATGCAAAATCATGCCATTGCTCCCGTTGTCGAAAAGCTTTTGCTTCTCAAGCCTCTGCTTATGCTGCTGGTTTTATGGTTACAGGATGCAATCTGGAAAACATTTCAATCACGGATAGAGGTTCGATTGATGCAACTTGAAGAGTACCTATCTGATGATCAGAGTTTGGACTATACGGATCAAAAACCCTATCAGTTTAATAGCCAATATGTTGAGACTAGACTGGGAGTTGTGGGATTAATTAATGAGTATTTTCGGCAGGCCATAAGGCCTACCGTTGCTTACCCTTATATTGTTTTACTTTTTTTACTTGGTGTGGCCATTTTATTTTAGATTTATAAAGTGGCCATTACTGAAAATTTTCACCTAAAGTTGCGGCAAATTTAAAATCATATTGTCACTATTGATAACACCTGGCTCGGTACCTGTTTCTGTATTAGAGCTTGAACCAGTATCATACTTTCTCGATGCAGTAGACTGAAACTTTATTCTGTCCTGTTTTGTTGCGGTGTCGTTACATTCCCCTTTGATTTCTGAACGATTTTGACGGAAATAACTATTGGTCATACGGTAGCCACCTTGACAGAAGCCAGACTCAACAATTTTTGCTTCCAGTAGTGGGACAATTTCTTTTCTTTTGCGGTCTTGAACAGTTTTAAGGTTCCTCTTTTCTCTGGTTTGATCCAGGCTTTTAGTGCCTCGATCTATTTCTTTTTGTCTATAAGCTGCCATGCTTTCCCTCTTTCTAGAGAGGTCGACGACGGTATAGGTAAATTGTTTAAGCCCACTTGATTTAATCTCTGTGTTGAATGTTTCACTCAGTTTTGGTTTTTGTGTTGGCTGGCCTGAACATGCTAACAAGCCTAAAGCGGATATAAGTACTAAGAAAATATGTTGATACTTCATAAAAAAATCCTATAAAAACCAAAACTAATTATATTGATGTGTGTAGTTAAAGCCTGTTCAAGCGCACTTAAAGCTTCTTTAAGAACACTTGAATTTCTCGTTCTGTTTGCTTATCGCCATTTTGGATGGATTTTTCAAGCCCTACTGCCAACGTAGTGTTGGCTTGCTCGCTTAATCCCAATTTCATTTGGGCTTTTCCCAGCAGTTTATAGGCTGCGGAATGGCTATCATCCATATCTATACATTTTTGTAAATGGGGAATAGCCTGTTGATATTGTTTATTACTGAAATAGGCACTTCCAAGTCCAAATCGTAACATGGCAGAGTCATTGCCTGCTGCCAACATATTTTCGAGGTTTTCAGTAAGTGACATCTTTCTCTCAAGCTCTGCACCGAGATGATTACTTTGTTGTATCCAACAGCCCTTCATTTAAAGAATCTAGTTCCGTCGTGGTTGTAGAAATAGCAGATGAAAATTTTACTCGGTCTGCTTGCGTGGCACTATCATTGCATTTTCCTTTGACACTAGAACGTGCAAGCTCAAAGTGGCTGTTGATAATAGTATGGCCATTTTGGCAAAAGCCAGTCTCTGCTAATTTATTGCCCAGTTGAGAGAGTATAAAGGTTTTCCTCCTCTCTATTACAATCTCGGGGTTTCTCCGCTTTCGAGTTTCATCCAGGCTCTTTGTGCCACGATTGACCTCTTTTTTCCAATAAGCCGGCATGCTGTTACGTTGCTCTTCTGAAGGGTCGATCACCGTATAGGTAAAGAGCTTAGTGTTGTCTTGTTTTATCTCAGGAATGAACGAAATGGTATTCATGTTTGAATTATCAGTAGTTTGGGCTGAGCATGCGAATAAGGTGGATGTACAGATAAATACCAAAATCAAGCATATGCTTTTCATCTAAAAACCTTATGGAAAAATATGTGGTGAATGAGAAGTTAGAAAGCTACCAATTAGAAACCAAGGGTATTTTATAAACGCTTGAGCACACCGTTGGTTGACAGTTCAGAGCTCACACAATAATTATTTATCGATACTAGGCTATCTACGCCAAAACATGGGGGTGAACAGTACTAATAGAGTAAAAATCTCCAACCGGCCCAAAATCATTCCGCTGCATAGCACCCATTTGGCAAAAGTATTGATATCACCATAGTGAGAGGCAACTTCACCCAAACCAGGCCCAAGGTTATTCAATGAGGCGGCTGTGGCAGACCAGGCGGTGACATAATCGAGTCCCGATGCCATAAGCAGTAATACCATGAAGTAATAAACGGCGAGATAGACACCGAAGAAAGCCCAGATTGCATCAGTAATTCTGTCGGGTACGTGTTTGTTGCGGATCTTGATGGGGAATATAGCATTAGGGTGAATCAGCCGATAAATTTCACGTATACCCTGTTTTGCAAGAATCAGCATACGACCTACTTTGATGCCCCCACCCGTCGATCCAGCACAGGCACCAAAGAAAGAAAAGAACACCAAAAGAAATGGCAAAAAGCTGGGCCAAGCACTAAAGTTGTCTGTAGCAAAACCAGTGGTTGTCATCAGCGAAACTAGCTGGAATACACCGTGATACAGGCTGTCTTCTTTGTTGTAGGTACCACTGAAATAAAGATACAAACATACCAAAACAGAACCCGTTAGCATCATGATTAGGTACATTTTAGCTTCAGAGTTGCGTAGGTAATGTGAAACGGATTTTCTAATCCAAGCGTAGTAATGTAACCCAAAGCTAAGTCCTGACAGAATCATAAAGACAATACAAATACTGATAATGGCAGGGTTGTTATCAAAGAATCCCATGCTGGCATCATGGGTAGAGAAACCGCCTATAGCTACGGTCGAAAAACTGTGTGCAAGTGCATCAAAGAATGTCATGCCTGCTAGCCAGTAGGCTACCATACAGGTAACAGTCAATGTGACATAAATAATAAATAGTGCTTTGGCCGTTTCGGTGATACGGGGTGTTAACTTACTGTCTTTAACGGGGCCTGGTGTTTCAGCACGGTATAGCTGCATGCCACCAACACCGAGCATGGGCATAACGGCGACAGCAATCACGACGATACCAATGCCACCCAACCACTGAAGTTGTTGTCGGTAGTAAAGAATGGATTTTGGCAGTATGTCCAAACCGTTGATAACAGTGGCTCCAGTCGTGGTGAGGCCAGACATGGATTCAAAAACAGCATCGGTAAAAGATAAGTGAACGACATCGACTAAAGCGAAAGGCAATGCGCCCACGATGCCTAATTCGAGCCAAAACATAACGGTAATTAGAAAGCCATCTCGAGTTCTCAGGTCTGCATTATTTCGGCTGAAAGGTAACCACATGGCCATACCGATTGAAAAGGTAATAGCAAAAGATAGGAAGAAGGCTTGGTGGGTATTCTCATCATAGATACTGGCTACCAGCATAGGTGGCAATAACGTCAGGCTGAAAATCATTAGCAGCATGCCGAGAACTTTTGAAATCACCGAAAAATGCATAGTGTTTTTTCGTGCCTTCTTCTTTTGTTGTTAGATTAAGGTGTTACTAAGCCAGTTGCTGTTACAAAGGAAGCAATTGTTCTAGGGGCAGTATTTTAGAAAAAGGTCAGCCCCACAGAAAATAGCTTCTCAACTTCTCGAGTTTTCTTTTTATCGACGACAAAAACAATGGCATGGTCATTATTGCGTACCACCGTGTCGTGGTGTGCAATAATTACTTCACCATCACGTACCAAGGCGGCTAACGTCACACCTGGTGGTGATTTAATCTCTTCAATAGCACGATCAACGACCTTAGATGACTTGCGATCACCATGAACAATAATTTCCATAGCTTCAGCGGCACCTCTACGTAAAGAGTGTGCGCTTACCGTGTCGCCTCTTCTCACGTGGGCAAGCAGAATACTGGTCGTCGCTTGTTGTGGTGATATGGCAATATCAATTTCGCCGCCCTGTACCAGGTTAGCGTAAACAGGGTTGTTGATCAGAGTCATAACCTTAGTGGCACCCAGTCGCTTGGCCAGTAGAGAGGCCATGATGTTCACTTCATCATCATTAGTTAGAGCAAGAAAGACATCTGTTTTATCAATATTTTCTTCTAATAGTAAATCTTGATCTGTGGCTGAACCATTGAGCACAACGGTGCTATTTAAGCGTTCTGAAATATAACGGCAACGTTCTTCAGAGTACTCGATAATTTTAAGGTTATGGTCACTTTCTAATGCCTTGGCCAGGCGATAACCAATGTTGCCACCCCCGGCGATGATTAACCGTCGATAGGGGTTATCCAGCCTGCGCAGTTCCCCCATAACTTTACGGATATTTTTCTTGGCGGCAATAAAGAACACTTCATCGTGTTCTTCAATAACGGTATCGCCCTCAGGGACAATGGGTCGATCTTTCCGAAAAATAGCTGCGACGCGGGCATCGACATTTGGCATATGCTCACGAAGAAAGCGTAATTCCTGGCCCATTAATGGGCCTCCCTTGACCACTCTGACGGCCACTAGTTGTGCTAATCCTCCCGCATAATCTAGTACTTGAAGAGCGCCAGGTTGTTTAATCAGACGGTGAATATAGTCCGTAACAACTTGTTCGGGTGAGATAATAAAATCTACCGGGAAGTTATCGTCATTAAATAACCGCTCGCGGTATTGCTTGGAGGTGTAACTGCGATTTCGGACGCGGGCGATTTTAGTGGGCGTTCTAAATAGTGAGTGGGCAACCTGGCAGGCTGTCATATTAATTTCATCACTATTGGTTACTGCTACCAACATGTCGGCGTCTTCAATACCTGCTCTTACTAGTACATGGGGATAGGATGCCATGCCTTGTACTGTTCTTATGTCAAGGCGGTCTTGCAGCTCTCGAAGGCGTTTCTCATCCAGGTCAATAACGGAAATATCGTTAGCCTCTCCCGCGAGATGCTCCGTCAGGGTAACACCTACTTGCCCAGCCCCAACAATAACAATTTTCATAACGAGTATTCCTTAACGGCTTTATTATTTAGCCTTTCTTTAACAGAGCATAGTAGAAACCATCATGGCCACCAACTTGAGGAAACAATTGATGTCCGGCAGGTGTGTTGATTCCTATATTAAGCTTTTTTGATTCTAAGTTAAGCGCATTTAGTGAAGCATCGTTTGTGGCATCCAAAAAGTTTAAAACAACTTGATCATTTTCTTCTGGCAAGATTGAACACGTGGCATAAAGTAAGGTGCCGTTTTCTTTTAGTAGAGGCCATAGCGCATTAAGTAGTGTTAATTGCAATTCAGCAAGCTTAGCAATATCTGTTGGTTTGCGCAGTAGTTTCACATCAGGGTGGCGACGTATTACCCCAGTGGCAGAACAGGGTGCATCGAGGAGAATTCGGTCAAACAGCTGTCCATCCCACCAACTCTTTGTATCGGATGCATCGGCCCCAATTGTGGTAGCCTGCAAGTCTAAACGTTCAAGGTTTTCTTCAACGCGCTCTAGTCGTTTTAATGAAATATCCAGTGCGACTATTTTGGCATTGTTATCTACCAGTTCCAGGATATGGCAGGTTTTCCCTCCTGGCGCACAGCAGGCATCGAGAATTCGCTCTCCTGCTTTTGGACAGAGTAAATATGCTGACAGTTGAGCTGCCTCATCCTGAACACTGACAGCTCCTTCAGAGAAACCGGGTAGAGCGGCAACGTCTTGTGGTTTTTTGAGAGTAATGCCTGACGGGCTATGCTGGGTTGCGGAGGCTTCTATTCCCGCCAATTGAAGCATGCTTAAATATTCAGCGCGGTTATTTTTTCGTTGATTAACCCTCAGGGTCATCGGTGCTTGGGAATTATTGCCGCTGATTATATTTTCGAATTGATCGGGCCAGGTATCACGCCATAATTTAACCAGCCATTTAGGGTGCAGGGTCTTGAATTCCAGGCTTTTTTCCAATGTTGTATCGAATTGCTCTTTTTCACGGAGCAAACGGCGTAACACGGCGTTAACAAGACCTTTGGCCCAGAGTTTTTTTAGTGCTTTACAGGCAGCTACAGCTTCATTTACTGCAGCGTGTGAAGGAATACGGGTTTCTAGTAATTGGTAGATGGAGCTGGCAAGGACAGCTTCAATATCCTTATCCTTAGCTTTAAAGGGTTTGGTTAAAAGCTGGCTTAAATAGGCATCGATTCTAGGATAGTAACGAACTGTACCATAGCAAAGTTGTTGCAAAAGAGCGTGGTCACGATCATCTACTTTGATCAGGTATGTTGGCAAAAGAGTACTTAGAGAGGCTTCGTCTTGTAACACGCCCGTGATAACCCGGACAGCAGCAACACGAGCATTCACGGTGTTGATTCCTTATTATTTGCTTCTCTGCCATTGGTAGTATGCCCCAACACAGTACCTGGTGAAAAAAGTTCTGCTCGTGATTTGAGAACCTCTGATACCGGCAGGCGTTTTTTTCCCGACAATTGGAGTTCGGTAATTAATAGAGAACCCTCTTTTGTTCTGACTTTGATGCCGTTGTTACTTGCTTCGAGAATCAATCCAGGGGTATGGCTGGTAGAGCCTCCGTCTAATTGAGTGCTCAGTTTGGCTTGCCAAATACGAATACGATCATTACCCAGTGTTGTATAGGCAACAGGAAAAGGGTTAAACGCTCTTATTTTACATTCAAGGACATCTGCTGGCTGCGACCAATCAAGCAGAGCTTCTTGCTTAGTGATTTTGGGTGCGTAATTGCTGAAGGCATCATTTTGTTTCTCTGCTACGACGGTACCCTGTGCTATCTGTTCCAGGGTGGTCAAGAGAGCGGGAGGTCCTATAACAGCAAGTTTATCGTGCAGTGAGCCGCCAGTGTCACTTTTTTCTATGGTGCAACAGCAGGTCTGAAGCATATCACCAGTATCCAACCCTACATCCATTTGCATAATAGTCACGCCCGTTTCTATATCACCGGCCTCAATGGCCCTTTGTATGGGGGCAGCTCCACGCCAGCGTGGTAAAAGTGAGGCGTGGACATTGATACAGCCATGTTTGGGGGTGTCCAAAATGGTGGGGGGTAGCAATAGCCCATAGGCAACCACCACCATAATGTCAGCGTTGAGTTCTGCTAAAATCTGCTGTTGTTTGGCGTCTTTCAGGCTTAGTGGCTGATGGACAGGTATTCTGTGGCTTTTGGCCAGTGCTTTTACCGGGCTGGGCGTTAGCTTTTTTCCTCTGCCTGCCGGACGATCAGGTTGTGTGTATACGGCAACAATATCATGGTTACCAGAACCGTCATCCAGCAAGGCTTGAAGGTGCAAGGCTGCAAATTCAGGGGTGCCGGCAAATACAATGCGCAAAAGGAATTCCTTTGATTACTCGTTATTGATAGTCAGTTACTTTGTGGGCAGTTCTTTCATGGTCAGTTATGCGGAAATCTTTGACCAGTAACAAGCACTAATCTTTTTGTCGTTGCAGTTTTTCCAGTTTCTTTTTAATACGATCACGCTTAAATGCCGAGAGATAATCCACAAACAGTTTTCCATTCAGGTGGTCTATTTCGTGCTGAATGCAAACAGCCATTAGACCGTTAGGCTCCATTTCAAAAGGGTTTCCATCTTCATCTAGCGCTTTTAGCCGAATATGTTCAGGCCGGTCGACGGTTTCGTAAAAACCCGGAACAGACAGGCAGCCTTCTTGGGTTGGGCAGGTAGCATCGTCTAAACTTTCTATTTCTGGATTAATAAAAACCTGGGGTTTGCTGGCATCTTCTGATAAATCCATCACAATAATACGTTGATGTACGTTTACTTGAGTTGCCGCTAAGCCTATTCCTGGAGCGTTATACATGGTTTCCAGCATGTTCTTTATCAGGATGCGAACACGGTCATCTACGTCAGTAACGGGTTTTGCTACTGTGCGTAAGCGTGGATCAGGAAATTCAAGAATATTCAGTAATGACATCTGTTTGTGACGAGTTTCTAGCAATCTGGCGTAAACCACTGTTAACATGGCAATATTAGAGAGGTAATTAGAGTCTAATGCCTCGGGTGAGAAGTATACACACAATCGGGTTACAGCACACAGGACGGCCTGAAAAATGAAAAAAGCCCTACAAAAACCCCTAAAAATGAAAAAAGTGTTATTGGGAATAATTGCTGCTTGTACTTTTGCCGTTATGGCTATCGCAGCGGAAGCGCCTTTTAATGAGAATATTCCTGATAAATACACTGTTAAGAAGGGTGATACCCTTTGGGACATTTCGGATTTTTTCTTGAGAGACCCATGGCTCTGGCCAGAAATCTGGTATGTAAACCCCCAGATTAATACCCGCATTTGATTTACCCGGGGGATATTATCTCTCTGGTATATATTGATGGACGTCCTCGTTTGACCCTTGAGCGCAACCGCAATGTGAAGCTTTCACCTGGTGTTAAGGTGCTTCCTCATTCTGAAGCGATTCCGGCTCTACCATTGGATGTGATTAATAATTTCCTGACCCGTAACCGTGTGGTTACTCAAGAAGAAGTGGATGGGGCGCCTTCTGTGGCCACAAATATGCCCAATAAAACAGATAAATACGAGAACAAACTGCTTTTAAATGCCATTGGGTTTGACCCTGTGGATATGGATACTTTGGTGGAAAGAACAGGTTTGTCTGTTGTTGAATTGAACCGCCAGCTAATGGAATTGCAGCTGGAAGGGATAATCAGTAACCAAAATGGACTGTATGATCGACTTGAGTAGACTTAAGGTATATTGTCTCGTCTCGACAAAGCATTGGCCGCACTGATTTGCCAAAGCCACTATATTCGGGTAGCCTGCGGCGTTTTTTT
>JALQUJ010000135.1 GCA_023263825.1 Porticoccus sp. | reverse complement strand
AGGGGATGTCATTGAACAGCATTTACGTTCAATTGCGGTAATTGCGGCAACAACGATAATATTTGGAATCTTGCTTGGTTTATCCGATTGGTTTAGCAAGCGGGTAAAAAACCTGCATCAATTTACCTGGAAATCCGCATTATTTGTGGGGTGTGCCCAAGCCCTGGCCCTTATTCCGGGAACATCAAGGTCAGGTATCACTATTACTGCGGCATTAGCTTTAGGGTTTGATCGGACTTCAGCAGCAAGGTTTTCTTTCTTATTATCGATTCCAATTATTGTGCTAAGTGGTAGCTATAAGGCAGTGCAGTTAGCTCAGCTCAGCCATGTACCCTGGGTAGATATAGCCATAGGAACCTTACTTTCAGCTATTACTGCTTACCTGTGTATTTATTTATTCCTTGCCTGGATCAAACGTATTGGCATGCTTCCCTTTGTCATCTATCGATTTATTCTTGGGGGAGTATTGATTGCTATTTTGTTGAATACTTAATATGAGTAACTGCTTTTTTTGATAATCCCCTTAGCTAATTATCCCAGGTAACTTTTTAGGTAATCCTTTAATGAAAAAAATAGCATTTATTGGTTTGGGTGTGATGGGTTTCCCTATGGCTGGGCATTTAAGTTCAGCCGGTCATGAACTACGAGTGCACAACCGATCCTTTGAAAAAGCTGAGCAATGGATTGAACAGTACCAAGGTAAGGCATTTACAAGCCCCATAGAAGCCGCTTCGGGAGCAGATGTCGTATTTGCCTGTGTAGGCAATGATAATGACTTGAAACAGGTAACATTGGGCGAGCAGGGTGCTTTTGCGGGAATGAAACTCGGTTCATTATTTGTCGATCACACAACCGTATCAGCCAACGTTACCCGTGAGCTCGCTCATATTGCCTCACAATCAAAATTGGGGTATGTCGATGCCCCGGTGTCCGGAGGCCAGCAGGGTGCTGAAAAAGGCCAACTGACGGTTATGGTAGGTGGTAGTGAACAAAATTTTAGTCAGGCTAAACCAGTTATTGAACACTATGCCCGTGAAGTGACATTAATGGGCCCGGTGGGAAATGGTCAACTGTGTAAAATGGTTAACCAGATTTGTGCTGCAGCTGTTATTCAAGGGCTGGCAGAAGGGCTTCATTTTGCCCAGGCTTCCGGCCTTGATGCTGAGCAAGTGATCAATGTGATATCAAAAGGTGCCGCACAATCGTGGCAGATGGAGAACCGTTATAAAACCATGTTGGCCGACAAATACAATCATGGTTTTGCCGTAGACTGGATGCGGAAAGATTTGGCCATTGCCTTGAAAGAAGCCAGTGAAAAAGGTGTACAGTTACCTATCACAGAACAGGTAGATCATTTTTTTGCTGATGTTCAGGCTATGGGAGGGAATCGTTGGGATACCTCGAGTTTACTGGCCAGACTTAAGGCGGTAGATAGCGATAAAATTTAGTTAGGAAACTTAAATGAAACGTGATCAATACAATCAACAGTTGTTGGGCTTTATTCAGCAATCTCCAACACCATTCCATGCTGTGAAAACCATGAAAGAGGCATTGGATAATGCCGGGTTTCAGGAGCTGGCAGAAGAGCAAAGTTGGAATACAACGGCTGGTGGAAAGTATTACGTTATTCGCAATAGTTCATCCATTATCGCCTTTGTTATGGGCAAACAATCTGCAGTGAATACGGGTATTCGCTTGGTAGGTGCCCACACGGACAGCCCTTGTTTAAAAATAAAGCCTAACCCTGAATTAAATAAGAAAAACTATTTTCAATTGGGCGTTGAGGTCTATGGCGGTGTATTACTTAACCCCTGGTTTGATCGTGATCTCTCTATTGCTGGGCGAGTTGTCTTTAAGTCCAAAGGCAGTAATAGCCCACAACAAGCACTGATTAATATGGAACGTCCTGTGGCGGTTATTCCCAGCTTAGCTATTCACCTGGATAGAGAAGTTAACAGTAAACGTACCATTAACCCTCAAACGGATATTCCCCCTCTACTATTTAAGGTCAATGCAGATGATAAAAATGTAAGCCATAAAGAAGACTTTCGGGCTGTTTTGGCCGATGAACTGAAAAAGCAGCTCCATGATGAGAGGACGGGTTCCTCAGACATAACTGTTATGGATTACGACCTCTTTTTCTATGATTGCCAACCTCCAGCTATCACCGGGTTAAATGAAGATTTTATTGCCAGTGCTCGCCTGGATAATTTGCTGAGTTGTTACACCGGCATGCAAGCGCTGCTGGAAAGTAACGGCGAGGTCACTAGTTTGTTAATTTGCAATGATCATGAGGAGGTAGGCAGTACTTCGGCATCAGGTGCCAATGGCCCCATGCTGAAGTCATTTCTAGAGCGGCTATATCCTGACACTGAAGAGAGAGCCCGTATTCTCAGCCAGTCATTATTAATCTCTACAGATAATGCCCATGGAGTGCACCCAAATTACAGTGATAAACACGACAATAATCATGGCCCAGTGATT
>JALQUJ010000060.1 GCA_023263825.1 Porticoccus sp. | reverse complement strand
GGGTTGTTCTGGCACTGGATAACTAAATTGTTCAATACCGCTTGAAGGCGCTGTAGATCCTCGATTTTTGCCTGCACGGTGTCCAATTTTTGCTCCGCCAGGTCTTGTACTTCATGGCAGGACGTTTCGCTCAACGTTAGTAGCGTAGTGATTTCATCTAGTGTAAACCCTAACTCTTGTGCGCGCTTGATAAAGAGTATGCGCTCCAATGTCGCCTGAGGGTATTTCCGGTACCCGTGCTCTGGCTTAGTCGGCTGCTCAATCAGGTTTCTCCGCTCATAGTAACGCACGGTTTCTATATTGATACCTGCGGCCTCCGCCAGTTTACCGATGGTAAGAACAGAGGGATTAGATACTGTTGTAGTCATTGCTATCCTGATTAAGGTCTATCGATACCGGTTGGACAATAGTGAGCTTTCAGGTTCACCCCGATATGTTAGAGCAATAGCTTCAAGCAGGGAAATGTTAGCCTGGAACTGTAGAGGTATTTGGAGCTAAGCAGGTTTGTCAGAATGTAGGCAGGTAGTGGATAGAGTGTGAGGTTACGCGAAAGAGATTCAGATTACTCCCGTTTGTATCCCAGGTGTATCCCAAGGCTTTATTTTGGATTTTGGGTAGGAAATAATCCGTTGGGTTTATGTGGAGGGGGAAGATGGTACCAGAGGCCGGACTCGAACCGGCACACCCGTGAAGGCGGGGGATTTTGACATTAACCTACCATCTTTCGATGCTAGCCAGACTATATCATCACCCTAATATACTTAGGGGCTGGACGCTGTTTCACTTGGGTTCTAATCCAAGCTACTTCCTGTTATTAAGCCATCTCGCAACAGCTCAGGTAGTCGTTGAACCTTCCGTCTCAGACGGCTTGGCTGCTGATTGTCGTATCTATTTCTAGACTTAGAGTTTCCAGCAATTCATCCAGTTTTTCTCACTCGCGATTGCTCGCGAGGGGGACTCAGTTTTTTAAAGACACTGGCTTTCGCTTATCCCCTGTGTCTACCAATTTCACCACTCTGGCACTAAATACATTTATTGTCTGCCGACAGTCCTTTTTTATACTACCCGCAAATCCTTTCACAGGTACACTACAGAAAAGCTTAATTTTCACTTGGGATACAAAATCGCTTGAGAATTTTGAATCCCCTGTGTCTACCAATTTCACCACTCTGGCAGGATTAACTATGTAGGGTCAACCTTGTACAGGAGCGCGATTATAGCAGTGGCTTTTGCATAATCAAGCAAGTTAGCGGCTAATCTGTTTACTAATGGCAAGCCACACTGGTTATGGTGCTTTATTTCCATTAACCTTGCGGCCTTTTCATGTGTGACTACTTTTTGTAGTTATGCTAATGGGTATGTTATCTACAACGTTAATTCGATAATTTGTTATGCGCCGAGAACAGTTTTATTACCATTTACCCGAGCAGTTGATTGCTCGTCAGCCAACGGCTGAACGAAGTGGTAGTCGGTTGTTGGTAATGGATGGAGAAGACAAGACGGTACAGCATAAAACCTTCCCTGATATTACTACCCTGGTACAACCGGGCGATCTGATGGTGTTCAATAATACCCGGGTTATTCCTGCACGTTTGTTCGGTCAGAAAGAAACTGGTGGCAAAGTTGAGATGTTGGTCGAGCGTTTACTTGATGATCATCGAGTAGCTGCGCATTTGCGATCCAGTAAATCACCAAAACCAGGGGCAAAGCTCTCCTTTGAAGGGGGCGCTTGTGCCGAGGTTGAAGGCCGTGATGGTGATTTGTTTTTAGTGAAATTTTTGGGTGATCTTTCGGGTGATAAGAGCGCTTTAGAAATTCTAGAATCCAGTGGTCATATGCCACTACCTCCCTATATTGATCGTGAAGATGATGATAATGATCGGGAGCGTTACCAAACTGTTTATGCGGAAAAGCCCGGTGCCGTAGCTGCACCTACTGCGGGTTTACATTTTGATGAGTCTATACTGGATCAGCTTCGACAGCAGGGCGTGGATATGGCCTATGTCACCCTCCATGTGGGCGCGGGTACCTTCCAGCCCGTACGAGCAGATAATATCCATGATCATGTGATGCATTCGGAAGTGATTGATGTGCCGGAATCCGTTTGTGAGCAGGTGAGGGCAACTCGTGAGCGTGGAGGTCGGGTGATTGCTGTAGGTACCACGAGTGTTCGTTGCCTTGAAAGTGCGGCAGCAGATGGCAAGCTCAAACCAATGCAGGGTGATACCGATATCTTTATTTACCCCGGTTATGAATTTAAAGTGGTGGATGCCTTGGTGACAAATTTTCACTTGCCTGAATCTACATTGTTGATGCTTGTCAGTGCCTTTTCGGGATACTCCCAAATCATGGATGCCTATAAAGAGGCGGTTGAACAGAAATACCGTTTCTTCAGCTATGGTGATGCGATGTTCCTAACCTGTAATTCTGACGCAGTTAAAGGCCTACCTAATGCAGAGAAGTCTATGAGGTATCATTCTGATGAGCCGTGAATGTTTTATGTCCTTCGAAAAGGATACCACTGATGGTAGGGCTCGCAGAGGGCGGTTAACGTTTCCCCGTGGTACTGTTGAAACGCCTGCCTTTATGCCAGTGGGTACCTGCGGCACAGTAAAAGGCATGTTGCCCAGGGATGTCGAAGCAATCGGTGCTCAAATTATTTTGGGTAATACGTTTCATCTAATGCTTCGCCCTGGAACACAGGTCATTATGGAGCACAGCTCACAGCCTAACACTAACAAAGAGCAGGGTAAGCAAGGCACACTCCATGATTTTATGAAATGGCAGGGGCCAATCCTGACCGATTCTGGCGGTTTCCAAGTGTTTAGCTTGGGCGAAATAAGAAAAATATCGGAAAAAGGGGTGTCATTTCGTTCGCCCATTGATGGCAGTGCTGTGTTTCTAGACCCAGAAACATCAATTCAGGTACAACATGAGTTGGGTTCAGATGTGGTGATGATATTTGATGAATGCACACCGTATCCAGCGACAGAAGAAGAAGCTAAAGCTTCAATGGAGTTATCAATGCGTTGGGCAAAACGCAGTAAGGATGCTCACGCAGATAGTCCTTCAGCCTTATTCGGTATTGTTCAGGGTGGTATGTACGAAAACTTAAGAGAAGAGTCACTTTCTGGTTTGGAAGAGATTGGATTTGATGGTTATGCCATCGGTGGTCTCTCGGTAGGTGAGCCGAAAGAAGACATGATCCGTATTCTCGATACTCTGCCGCCAAAAATGCCCGAAGATAAACCTCGCTATTTAATGGGGGTGGGTAAGCCACAGGATATTCTCGAAGCCGTGCGTCGTGGCATTGATATGTTTGACTGTGTGATGCCTACTCGCAATGCTCGCAATGGCCACCTGTTTACCAGCACTGGCGTGGTAAAAATTCGCAATGCAGTCCATCGTCATGACACCAGTCCATTAGATGCCAATTGTGATTGTTATACCTGTAAGAATTTTAGTCGTGCTTATTTACACCACTTGGAAAA
>JALQUJ010000033.1 GCA_023263825.1 Porticoccus sp. | reverse complement strand
CTTTGCTATTCCACTAGCAACACTTGTGAAAGCACTTTATAACGCATGGCCGCGAACTGATATGCCTTTTCAGTGTCTGAGTAACACTTTAAATTGTTTAGCCCCACTAATTAATTTGTAATGGAACTCCATGAATAAAATAGTTGTTACTTGTGCTTATCTGATCGTTTTTTTTATTGGTAGTACCAATACTCTAGCCGCACGACCCTGTCACGAAAGTAATGGTGATGCTCATAAGCAAACCAATAAAATTGCCAAAAGTGATAATGATCACTCTCTTTATCGATATTTAAAATTAGATAACGAGATGCAAGTATTGCTTGTTTCCGATGAAAAGGCAGATAAAGCAGCTGCTGCTCTCGATGTATTTGTGGGTAGTTCTCATGATCCAGTTAATCGCCAGGGCTTGGCGCACTTTTTAGAGCATATGTTATTTTTGGGTACGGACCGTTATCCAGAGCCCGATGAGTATCAGGCATTTATCAGCCAGCATGGAGGGGGGCACAATGCCTACACCTCCTTTGAACATACAAACTATTTCTTTGATATTAATCCGGAGAAATTTGAGCCAGCCCTCGATCGGTTCTCCCGTTTCTTTGTTGCACCACTGTTTAATGCTGAATATGTAGACCGTGAAAAAAATGCGGTACATTCAGAATACAAAGCACGTATTAAAAATGATTATCGCCGCCAGCGCGACGTGTTTAGCCAGGTTGTTAACCCCAAACATCCGGCAGCTAAATTTAGTGTGGGTAATTTAGATACCCTTTCTGATACCTCTCAGAGCAAGGTGCGTGACGATCTATTAGTTTTTTATAAAAAACACTATTCAGCGAACCGAATGACATTGGTTGTTATTGCACCTAATACTCTAGATGAGCTTGAGGTGATGGTTCGAGACCGCTTCAATGCAGTGCCTAACTATAAAAGTACTCAGCCAAAACATGGGGAGTCACTCTTTAATAAAGCTCAGTTACCTTTGTTGTTGTCGGTTGAGCCAGTTCAAGAGCTCCGTACTCTTTCATTAACAATCCCTCTGCCGCCCGTGCATGAATTTTACCGTGAAAAGCCACTGTCTTATATAGCGAATCTAATTGGGCATGAGGGGCAGGGTAGTCTGCTGTCTTTGTTAAAAGAAAAGGGTTGGGCAGAAGGGCTTAGAGCAGGAGAGGGATTGTCAGATCAAAGTGGTAGTTCGTTTGATGTCACCATAGGACTAACTGTTACTGGGGTCGAAAACTGGAAACAGGTGGTGGATTTAGTTTTTCAGGAGATCTCACTGGTTGCGGACAAAGGTGTTGCCCAATGGCGCCAGCAGGAGCAGGGCGCACTCTCCAGTATGCAGTTTCGCTATAAGGAGACAGGTGAGCCCATCCACCGTGTAAGTCAGCTGGCGAATCAGTTGCAGCGGTACCCTTATCAAGAAGTTTTGCGCGGCCCTTATCTGATGGACCAATTTGATAGAGAGCAGCTTGTAGGCCTTTTGGCGCTTATGAAGCCGGAAAATACATTGGTCACTTTGGTTGCTCCAGAGGTTAAAACGAACAAGGTTTCCAAGCTTTATCAAGTCCCTTATAAAATTGAAAAAATGCCAAAGATCGGCAAGGGTAGTTTGTCTGAAAAGTTGGTTTTGCCTGAAGCAAACGATTTTGTCCCCGAGAGCTTTGCCCTCAAGCATCCAGAGAAAAAAAGTGAGCCAGGTGTTCCAGGTTTGTTGCTTGATAAGCCGGGGCATCGTTTATGGCATTATCCCGATGCCTATTATCAGGTGCCAAAAGCACAATTTTATGTAGCGATAAAAACACCGGTCATCATCAACGCAGAAAGTGCTGCTATGACAGACCTGTATTTAAAACTCGTCGATGAAAGGTTAAACGAATCCAGTTATGCCGCTGCTCTTGCCGGCCTTGGTTATAGTACGGGTAGGAGAGCAGATGGTGTGGGCTTTATTGTCAGTGGGTTTGCAGACAAATTGCCAGTTTTGACGAGGGCTGTTGTCGAGGGCCTGCTGGCACCGATGGAGCCATCGGCCAAAACAGATAAATTGATTGATCGTTTGAGAAAAGAACTCATACGTAATTGGCGCAACGGTTCCAAGGACACACCCTATAAACAGTTGTTACGTGAAACAGGTGTGCTACTTAGTACAACAGCATGGCAGCCAGAGTCACTTGCGAGCGCCTTGGAAAAATTTGATCAAAAGCGTTTTGAGAAATTTATTGAAAAATTATATCGGGGAGCAACCCTTGAGATGCTGGCTAGCGGCAATATGCTTGAGGCAGAAGTAAAACAACTGGCAGGTTTCATGGTGGAAAAATTTGTTGCCAAGAATATAGCTGATTGGGCTGAGAGGGGGGTTGTTCGGGTTCCTGTTGGGCAAAAAGCTCAAACGCATTTATCCATAGATCATAAGGATTCGGCGATTCTGAGGTATTACCAGGGACGAGACGATGGTCTTGATGAAACAGCAAAAGTTATGTTGATGAGGCAGTTGTTGCGCTCAGAGTTTTTTCATCAGCTTAGAACAGAACAGCAACTCGGTTATGTGGTCGCTGCTGTGGATCGTCAGATAGATCGGGTGCCCGGCTTTGGTTTCTTGGTTCAGTCCCCTTCGGTAACTGTTGAAAAGTTGGGCGCGGCTATTGATGAGTTTCTGATAGCCTACGAGCAAAAGTTGGCGAGTATGCCTTCGGATGAATTTGAGCGGCATCGTCAAGCACTCTTAACTGGATTGAAAGAAAAACCAAAAAGTTTATCTGAGCAGTCTTCACGGTTCTGGGGCAGTATCGATGTAAGGGATTATGATTTTAGTCGAAGGAAAAGCCTGATCGCTGCGGTTGAAGCCCTTTCCCAAGAAGATATGAGGGCAATGTACCAATCTGTAGTTTTGGATCTTGGGTATTCGTTACAGGTAGATAGCACGGATGGACAATTGTTGTCTGGAGATGAAATACGGCTGAGTCGTGGGCTTTATCAGCTTCCAACTAAAAATCTGTAGTAAAACTATATTTTGAAGAGGTTGAAAATATTTTTTATTTTTTAATAAAAACAAAAGGTTGATAAAGTTATTTGAGTGAATTTTAAAATCTTTTAATACTGTTTAATAGCTTAATTTTGTTGATATGTCTATTTTTTGTAGTTATACTACACAAAATAGACATAAGTTATATAGAAGCTAAGAGCGGTTCGTTGTTACCCAAAAAAACGAATGGGTGCTCTATACTTTCTTGTGTTCGTTAAATCTTTGCTGAATGGTAAAAAGGTATTGCTCATGCATGAAGACGTGGACCCGATTGAAACTCAAGAGTGGCTTGAGTCACTGGATTCAGTTTTAAAGCACCAAGGTGAGGAGCGTACTGCCTTTTTACTGCAACAGTTACTAGATCGCGCCAATTACACTGGCGTGCGCATGCCGCAAGCTATCACCACGCCCTACCGCAATACTATTCCTACCACACGTGAAAAGCGTATGCCCGGCGATTTATTTATGGAGCGCCGGATTCGCTCTATTATTCGCTGGAATGCTTTGGCCATGGTGATGAGGGCAAATAAAGACCCGGAAGAGGGGATTGGCGGCCATATTGCTTCGTTTGCATCATCAGCCACACTTTATGATATTGGGTTTAATTATTTCTTTCGTGGTGATGAAGGTGAAAACCGTGGCGATCTAATTTATTTTCAGGGCCATAGTGCACCTGGCATTTATGCCCGCTCATTCCTGGAGCGGCGTTTTGATGAAGAAGACCTGGATAACTACCGTCGGGAAGTTGATGGTAATGGACTTTCTTCTTACCCACATCCTTGGCTTATGCCAGATTACTGGCAATTCCCTACTGTTTCTATGGGTTTGGGGCCGTTACAGGCAATTTATCAGGCCCATGTCATGCGCTATTTATCTGCTCGTGAGTTAGTCCCGCGTGGTGATCGTAAGGTCTGGGCGTTCTTGGGAGATGGCGAATGTGATGAGCCAGAAACACTAGGAGCTATTTCTCTTGCAGGCCGGGAAAATTTGGAAAACCTAGTCTTTGTTGTGAACTGTAATTTACAGCGTCTGGATGGTCCGGTACGTGGTAACGGAAAAATTATCCAAGAGCTTGAGGGCGTGTTTCGAGGTGCAGGCTGGAATGTTATCAAAGTGGTTTGGGGCCGGTTGTGGGATCCCCTGCTAGCCAAGGATAAAAATGGTGTGTTGCAAGAACGCATGGATGAGGCTTGCGACGGAGACTATCAAAATTACAAACATAACGGCGGTGCCTATACTCGGGAGCATTTCTTTGGCGCGTCACCTGAATTGGAAGAATTGGTTGCGGATCTAAGCGACAAGGACATTATGTATTTAAATCGTGGCGGCCATGATCCCTATAAAGTCTATGCTGCCTACGCAGAAGCCACGGCACATAAAGGGCAGCCAACAGTCATTTTGGCAAAAACAGTCAAGGGCTATGGTATGGGCGTGGGGTCTGGTGAAGCAGCCAACGATACCCATTCCATTAAAAAGCTGGATTTGGAAAGCCTAAAGCACTTCAGGGACCGCTTTGGTATTCCCATTGCCGATGATGAATTAGAAAAAGTACCTTATTACCGTCCTCCGGAAGATAGCCCGGAAATGAACTATATGAATAAGCGTAGGGCTTCTTTGGGTGGTCCGGTGCCCTCCCGTCGAGCAGATTTTGAAAAACTGGACATTATGCCGTTGTCGGACTTCAGTAAGTTACTGGAGGGCAGCGGTGAGCGCAAAATTTCGACGACGATGGCCTTTGTGCGTCAGTTGGGCATGCTGATTAAAGATAAAAATATTGGCCATAGAGTTGTGCCGATTGTGCCGGATGAAGCCCGGACCTTTGGTATGGAAGGCATGTTTCGCCAGCTTGGTATTTATTCGTCTGCCGGGCAAAAATACGTGCCCCAAGACCATGACCAAATTATGTATTACAAGGAAGACAAAAAAGGTCAGATTCTTGAAGAGGGGATTACTGAGCCTGGAGCCATGTCCGCATGGATGGCTCTGGCTACGTCCTACAGTAACAATCATTTCCCCATGATTCCCGTTTACATCTATTACTCCATGTTCGGGTTTCAACGGATTGGGGACTTGGCTTGGGCGGCTGGCGATATGCAAGCACGTGGTTTTCTGATCGGTGCTACAGCAGGGCGTACGACCTTAAATGGTGAGGGGCTTCAGCATCAGGATGGCCATAGTCATTTATTAGCTAATACGATCCCTAACTGCCGAACCTATGATCCGGCCTATGCTTATGAGGTTGTCACCATTGTTCAAAATGGCCTGAAGGTTATGTTTGAGGATCAGGAAAACTGCTTCTATTACCTCACCACTATGAATGAAAACTACCACCAGCCTGCCATGCCGGAAAATATTGAAGAAGGCATTATCAAGGGTATGTATTTGTTTGAGGATGGTGGTAAGTCTGAACTGAAAGTTCAGCTTATGGGCGCAGGAAGTATTCTTAATGAAGTGCGAGAAGCCGCGACAATTTTGAAAGATAAATATGGGGTGGCAGCAGATATTTGGAGTTTGACCAGCGTTAACCAACTGGCTCGAGATGGTCAGGCTGTCGAGCGTTGGAACATGCTGCATCCTAAAGAGGAAGCGCAAACAGCCTATATCACAGAACAATTAACGGGTCGCCAGGGGCCTGTTGTAGTCGCTACCGATTATGTGAAAAGTTATACCGAGCAATTGAGGGCCTATGTGCCTGCAAGTTATAAAGTACTTGGAACAGATGGTTTTGGTCGAAGTGATAGTAGAGAGAAGCTGCGTCACTTTTTTGAAGTGAACCGCTATTTTGTTGTACTGGCGGCACTTAAATCATTATCAGATGAAGGCACGATAGATATTTCTGTGGTGGAACAAGCCATCATCGACTTGGATTTGGATACGGACAAAGTTAATCCACTTTATTGTTAATCCATTCAGCCATTTGTTTATAAAGAAATGAACAATGAGAAAATCATTAATGTTTAAATTAAGAGCACAAAAAATGAGAGTGAATAGTGGCTATTGAGACGATTCATGTACCAGACCTCGGGGGTGCCGAGAGCGTTGAAGTTATTGAGCTTTGTGTCTCCCCTGGAGATGTCGTAGAGCTGGAACAATCTCTAATTGTGTTGGAATCCGATAAGGCCACAATGGATGTTCCCAGCCCTAAAGCGGGAACGATAACGGCTTTATTGGTTAAAGAGGGAGATGTTGTTGACGAAGGCTCAGCTATTGTTGAAATAGAGCTATCAAATGACGACATAACGACCAGTTCTGAGCCTGAAGAGGTATTGGAGGAACTATCTTTACCTGAGCAGGAATCAGATCCTGAAGAACAGCCACAAGAAGCAGCATTGCCTTCAGAAAAATATATTTCTTCAGAAGAAAGTGTGGCTTCGGCAGTTGCAGCTGATGCCCAGGTAGAGCGTGTTGTAACTATTCCTGATACGGGCACAGAAGAAGCGGTTGAGGTTATTGAACTGCCTGTTTCTCCCGGGGATAAACTGTCGGAAGGCGACAGTATCCTGGTGGTAGAAACAGACAAGGCGACCATGGAAATCCCGGTTTCCTTTGGTGGTGAAATTTTAAAAATATTGGTCAAGGAGGGGGATAAGGTTAACAGTGGTGATGAAGTTGCTGTTATGTCGACAGAATCTTCAGCTGATTCGAGCTCTCCAGCACAATTGCAAATGGAGTCACCACCACAGGAGTCAAAGCCTGTAGCTAAAGTAGAGTCGGCACCAGCTTTTTCTGAGGTCGGTTCGGTTATTCCAGAAAGAGTTGATGATGGTGTTTCCGACCCATCGTTGGGGGCTGAAGTCTATGCCGGCCCAGTCTCTAGGGCTTTGGCTCGTGAACTGGGAGTCGACCTTTATAAGGTTAAAGGGACGGGGCCTCGAGGTCGTATTCTCAAAGAAGATTTAAATAATTATGTTAAAACGGCTGTGGCCAAAGCTGAGTCTGGTTCAGGTGGAACAGGTGCTGGCATTCCCGCTGTTCCCGACGTGGATTTTGCTAAATTTGGTGAGATAGAAACAATCCCACTACAAAAAATTAACAAACTTACCGCAGCAAATATGCATCGGAGTTGGCTGAATGTTCCCCATGTTACCCAGTTTGATGAAGCAGATATAACGGATCTTGAGGACTTCAGAAAGTCGTTGAAGGCCGAAGCTGAAAAACGAGGCACACGACTGACACCTCTGCCATTTCTGTTAAAAGCTTGTGCTCATGCATTGGTGGCTAACCCTGAATTTAATCGTTCGATTACCAGCGATGGTGAAACATTTATTCAGAAAAAATATGTGCATATAGGTATTGCCGTGGATACATCTCGAGGCTTGGTTGTGCCAGTTATCCGCGATGTAGATACTAAAGGTCTTTGGCAGCTAGCTAATGAAGTTAATGATATGGCGGCAAAAGCGCGTGATGGCAAGCTCTCAGCTGCTGAAATGCAAGGGGGCTGCTTTACTGTATCAAGCTTGGGTGCCATAGGTGGAAACGGTTTTACCCCCATAGTGAACACACCAGAGGTGGGTATTCTCGGTGTGTCCAAATCACAGATAAAACCTGTTTGGGGTGGTTCAGAATTTGTTCCCCGTATGATGCTGCCCCTTAGTGTTTCCTATGACCATCGAGCGGTTAATGGTGCAGATTGTGGTCGATTCTTTACCTATCTCGTGCAGGAGTTGGGGGATACCCGCAGATTGGCTTTATGATGAGTTGATCTGTTTACTCTCTGATTAATAAAAAATAAATTTTATTAATTTCTTGTTTTTGGTGAGATAAAAACCCTGGCTATGCCGGGGCTTTTTATTTTTACCAATCTAAAACCATATAACTCTCGTACCAGCGTTTGTTAGATAAAAAGAGATAAAATTAATATTCGTTTTCAATTGGTTAGGGAACTAACAGCCTTTTGTGCCTGCCTAAGTGAACATAGCTATATGGAGATGGACTATTAACTCTTTTTTACTATAAGGATCTAAATGATATCCCAATAAAGTTATCGTAGGATAAGACAGCATAGCGGGTGGCGAGAATGGTTATCACCATGATGCATCAACATGTGACATATGAAGGTATAAATGAAGAGATAAGGTATCAGCCCAAAAAATACATAGCATTTGTATTTCTGGCATTGATGCTTATTTTTCTGGTTAATCCTTACGTAGTAGCTGAAGCTGCCACATCAGACATGGCTTCATCAGATATAGCGATTGATGATGCAGACGTGAAGGCGGTGCAGCGAGTTATTGGCAGTCAGATTTTTGCATTGAAATCTGGCAATCATCAAACAGCCTATTTTTATGCAGCCCCTAATGTAAAACAGGCTTTTCCTTCCGTTAAAAACTTTATTAGCATGGTTCAGAATGGTTACAGACCGTTGTGCCAGCATACTTCTTATATTTTTGGAAAAAATACAACGTCCAATGGAGAGGTGTATCAGGAAGTTATTGTGTCGGACGAAGCCCGCCAATTATGGCAGTTTATTTATACCTTAAAACAGCAGAAAGACTATAGTTGGAAGGTGACCAATGTTGTGATGTACCCTTATCAGGGTACGTCAGTTTAGCTTCTTTCCTCTTATATATTTTAATTAGATAAACAAAATAAGAGTCCCAGTAAGTTTGTAAATAGTATCTATTTACTTCGGGGCTCTTTTTTTATGCGCAGGTTTTTTACTGCGCCCCTTTGGCTTGGCTGAGCTGTCAAGTGAGCGCATTCTGGGCTTGTTGGCGCCCAATAAACTTAGTTTCATGGGTTGCTGGCAAACTCGAACCTTATTCTTCAGGTGTTGGAATATCTCTTTCGGCATACCTTCTGGTAGATCTACCGTACTGTGGTCATCATTTAATTTAATGCGACCGATATTCTGGCTTTCTATGCCGGCTTCATTGGCTATGGCACCAACAATATCTTTGGGCATAACACCGTGATCTTTGCCGACTTCCATGCGGTAGGTCACCATGTCTATATCGTCATGTTGTTTGCGCTCACCACGCTGTCGCTCTTTTCTTGGGCGTTCCCCCCGTGAAGAACGTTCACCACGTTCACGGCGGCCTCTTTTGTCTGAGTCTCTTTTTCCAGTATCTCTTTTTCCAGAGTCAAGTGGAGCAAGGTTAGGAAAGAGTGGGCGTTCTTCCTGGAGCTGTGACGCAAGGCTAGCTGCAATATCCAACATAGAGATGTCGTTATCTTCAGCCAGCTTTTCCAAAAGCGCTTTGAATTTTTCTCGGTCTTTAGCTTCAAGACTTTGTATGATTTTTTCCTGAAATTGCTGCACTCTTTGGTCGCTTACCTGCTCTCCAGTAGGTAATTCCATGGCTGCAATTGCCTGGCGGGTAGACTGCTCAATTGAGCGCAATAGTCGGCGTTCTTTGGGCGCAACAAATAAAATAGCTTGCCCTTCACGACCAGCGCGACCGGTTCGTCCAATACGGTGAACATAGGCTTCATTGTCATAAGGAATATCATAATTCACCACGTGGCTGATGCGTTCAACATCAAGCCCGCGTGCAGCCACATCCGTTGCAACTACGATATCGACCTGGCCTTTCTTCAGGCGATTCACTGTACGTTCACGTAGGGACTGGCTTAAATCGCCATTGAGAGCAGCGGCAGAAAACCCCCGGGCTTCCAGTTTTTCAGCTACTTCAACCGTGGCAGATTTTGTTCGCACAAAAATAATCATGCCATCGAATTCTTCTACTTCCAGAATTCGAGTCAGTGCTTCCATTTTCTGATGGCCTTTCACCATCAGGTAACGCTGGGAAATGCGCTCTACAGTTTTAGTCTTTGCAGCAATACTGACTTCCTGAGCATCACCCAGATATTTTTTAACAACTCGACGAATGGGTGGCGGCATGGTTGCAGAAAAAAGTGCACGCTGACAGGTGTCAGGCGTCTCTGCCAGAATAGTTTCTACATCATCAATAAAACCCATGCGCAGCATTTCATCAGCTTCATCGAGTACCAGCCCGTTAAGCTCATTAAGCTTCAAACTACGACGGCGAATATGATCAAGAATCCGTCCGGGGGTGCCGACAATAACTTGAGCGCCACGCTGTAATCCACGCAATTGGCCACGCATATCGGTACCACCATAGATAGGCAGTACATGGAACCCTTTCATGTGGCGGGCATAGCTTTGGCAGGCTTCCGCAACCTGAATAGCCAGTTCGCGAGTTGGCGTTAGCACCAAAATTTGCGGTGTTTTTTGTTTGCTATCTATACGGCTTAAAAGTGGTAATGCGAAGGCAGCGGTTTTACCCGTACCCGTTTGCGCAACACCCAGCAGGTTCTCTCCAGCCAAAAGGATAGGAATACTTTGCTCCTGGATGGGTGAGGGCTGTTCATACCCCAGTTGTTGAACGGCTTTAAGCACCGGGCTAGCAATGCCTAGTGATTCAAAATCGGGTGATGACATAAAGAAACCTGTGTGGTCTTTTTTATCCAGAAGGCTGGTTTTGAAATAGCTGTTTCTGGAAAAATAGAGAAGGATTTAATGAGGGGCGCAAGTATACGCCTATCATCTTGAAGTACAAAGATTTTTTGGTTTTAAGGAGAGAGGGCTTACTCGCTCTTTTTTGCCAGTAATCGATCGAGGACATTGGCAAATTGCTGGCGATCAGTGTTTGATAGGGTGGGTAGCCCACCACTGACTTCACCAATATTTCTCAGCTCTTCCATCAGGTTCCGCATGGCGAGTCTCTGGCGAATATTAGCCTTGGTAAAATGCACGCCTCTGGGACTGATCACTTCTGTGTCTTTTTCAATCACCTCAGCGGCCAGTGGTATATCCTGAGTTACTACAATATCGCCTGGGCTTACCCGTTGGGCAATGTAGTTATCAGCCACATCAAAGCCACTCTCTACTCGCTGAAATTTAATTAAAGGCGATGGTGGAATATTGAGTTGGTGGTTAGCGACCAATGTCAGTGGGATCTCGCAGCGTTTGGCGGCCCGGAACAAAATTTCTTTGATGGGGTTTGGACAGGCATCGGCATCGACCCAAATGTGCATATAGGCTTCTCAACAACTAGGTATTTCTAATGTTTTTTTAAGGGCTACAGAATATACGTTAAGGTCAATTGAGTCAGTAGGCTAATCACAAGAATCCCTGTGAGATTCAACCAAAACCCGGCCCTGGCCATTTCGGGAACACGAATAAGGTTGGAGCTAAATACAATGGCATTGGGCGGTGTCGCCACCGGCAGCATAAAGGCACAGCTAGCAGCAATGGTCGCAGGAAGAATAATGGACAGGGGATTAATACCTAAACCCTCTGCCATCACCGCAAAAATAGGTATCAGTGCAGTGGTTGTTGCTGTGTTGCTGGTTAGCTCGGTGAGAAAAATAATAAAACTGACCACCATCATTGTCATCAGTAATGGCGGCACGCCGTGCAAGCTGCTTAATTGACTGGCCAATAGTTCACCGACGCCATTGGCACGAATAGCACCAGCCAAAGCCAATCCACCGCCAAACAATAATAAAACACCCCAGGGGACTCTTAAGGCAGTATCCCAATCCATCAGGAACTTACGTTGCTTCAAGTTAACGGGAATACTGAATAGTAATAGCGCCGCGATAATAGCGATGCCGGTATCACTCAGATTAGCCAGGGGAGGCCTCTTCATTAGCAGTGGCCGGCAAATCCAGCAGGCAGCCGTTAGCAGAAAAATCGCCAGTGTTAGTTTTGCACCGATGGACCAGGGCTCTGGTTTTTCATCAAGAAATTCCTGGCCAACTTCCTCATCGCCCGGAGGGTAAATCCAATGGGTGAGAAGCCACCAAACCAAAGGAATAAAGACAATCACAATGGGTAAGCCAATGGTCATCCACTTGGCAAAACTAATGTCCGTATCCAGTTCATTTTGAATAAATGACACCGTGAACATATTGGGCACCGTACCAATGATGGTACCAATACCACCGATAGAAGCAGCGTAAGCAACACCCAGTAAAAGGCAAAGACTAAAGTTTTTTTTGTTAGCTGAGTTCTTATCCAGCAAGCCGATAATGCTTAATAGTATGGGGAGCATCACCAGCGTCGTTGCCGTATTGGTAATCCACATACTGAGGGTTGCTGCAATAAACATAAATCCGCCAACCAATGTGGCAGGCTTGGTGCCAATCAGTTTAAGAACGGTGACAGCAAACCGTCGATGTAAATGCCACTTCTCCAAAGCCAGGGCTAAAATAAAACCGCCGAGGAACAAAAAAATCAGCGGGTGTGCATAAGCGCCAGCCGTTTCTTTAATCGTGCTCACACCTAACAGTGGCATCAGCGCTAAGGGCAGTAAAGCCGTGGCATAAATAGAAGTCGCTTCCGTTAACCACCAAACAGCCATCCAAATCGCTAATCCCGCTGTGGCTCGACCAGCAGTGCCCAGTATTATTTCTTCACCGTTTAAGCCTGCGGCGCTTTCAGGTAAGAGTGAATAAACCAATATCGCCAATAAAGGCCCGGTTAGGAGAGCTAATTGGCGGAAATGATGAATACCTTGGTGGAGTCGGGATGTTGGCATAAGTTATTAATAGTGCTTCTTAGCTCTATCGACTCCTCCGGTGATAATGAGCATAGGAATACCAGCGAGGTAAGCTTCGCCAATACCGCTAGCGGCATTGGTGATTCCTGATGCAGGCACAATCATCAGAGTGCCTATGCTATTAGTGGTTCGACTGATGGCATCGGCCATATAAGCTGCAGAAGCTTCATGAGTGACCAGGCAGGGGGTGATAAAGTCTGATTCTTCGAGTTGTTGGTAAATCTCAGAATTGTGTTCTCCTGGAATACCAAAGGTGTGTGTGACACCAATATTTTCCAGTGCGTATCGGGTAAGCCATGCCCCGCTTCTTTTCACTTCATTCCCTCAGTGCATAGATAGCGTACCTGCAACAAAATACAGGCGTCTTTTCATGACAGAACATGCTATTGGCAGAACTCTTATACGTCAATCAATCTAACCGATAAATAGCATGTCGTTATCAGATATGACCTTATCAAAATAAAAGATGATGATTTATGACACAGTTCCCGTAGTGCGGACACGTTTAGCCCCTTTGACAACGGGAGCTCGGCGAGCAGCATTGCGACGTTCTATTTTGTCATCGATGACATTTTTTAGCGCAATGAGCATGCCTGCAACAAGGAATGCACCAGGTGGCAATACCGCGACTAGAAATCCGTAGTCATCACCAAAAAGTTGTATGGTCCAATTCTCAGCCATGGGGCCAAAAAGCAGATGCATATTGGCAAATAATGTACCGCTACCCAGTATTTCTCGAATAGTACCAATAACTAATAGAACCAGGCCGAACCCGGTACCCATCATCAGGCCGTCTAACGCTGAGGCAGATACATTATTTTTGCTGGCAAAGGCTTCTGCACGTCCTAAAATAGTACAGTTGGTGACGATTAAAGGAATAAAAATACCCAGAATTAAATACAGCTCATAGGTGAATGCCTTCATCAGTAATTCGGTACAGGTTGTGAAGGTGGCAATAATCATCACAAAAGCAGGGATTTTTACAGCATCTGAAACCTGTTTTCTGATTAAAGAAACAACGATGTTTGAGCCCATTAGTACAACCATCGTTGCAAGTCCTAGGCCTAGCGCATTGACCACTGAGCCGGTAACAGCAAGCAGGGGGCATAAGCCCAGTAGCTGAACTAACGCTGCATTGTTTTTCCAGAGCCCATTGTTGGTGATTTCTCGATAGGAAATATCAGCCATTGTCGGTTGCCTCTGCTATTGTTTGGCCATTCGCGTTGTCCGTTATGCTATCAGTAGTGTTAGATATCTTCTCTTTAGCAGGCTGAGTTCCTGTTGCTACCTTGATGAGTCGCGCTTTATCTTCTTTATAGTATTGTAGTGCTTTTAGTACCTGCTGAACCACGGCCCTGGGTGTAATTGTCGCACCCGTGAACTGGTCAAAATCACCTTTGTCTTTTTTAACTTTCCAGCCATCAGGTTTTGGATTGGTTAAGGATTTCCCATTGAAACTTAGAATCCAATCATCTTTCTTAAGATCCACTTTGTCGCCTAACCCCGGCGTTTCTCTATGGGAGATAACCCGAACACCGGCGATTGTGCCATCCAAATTGATACCAATGATCATTTGGATGTCGCCGTTGTAACCATCCGGTGCTACAGCAGGAACAATAATTGCCACCAGTTTGTTACCGTCACGGGCAATGTTGATATTGCCACCATCAATGCCCAAAGTAGGCCAGTAAGCAGCGGGAATTTCCAATGTGTCGACTAGCAAATCATTGTTGTGGCGTTCTAGCGGTACGATTTCGAGTAAAGCGCGTTTTTCCACTTCACGTTTTGCTTCGGCAATACGTTCTTTTGTACCCAAGTGGGTAAAGGCCAACAGAGCAGCGGTTATCAGAGCAAAGAGTCCCAGAACCCAACTGTTCAAACGGATAGATTGTCCCAGCATGATTTAGGGTCCCTCATCCTTTTTCTCTGTGGCTTTACGCGACTTTTTATGGCCGTAGGTGCGGGGCAGAGTGTAATTATCTATTAACGGTGCCGCAAAGTTCATAAGCAAAACCGCGAACGCAACGGCATCCGGGTAGCTGCCCCAGCTTCGGATAATAAAAATTAGTATGCCTATCAAGGCACCATAAATTAGTCGACCTTTATTACTTGTCGCCGAGGTTACTGGATCAGTAACGATAAAGAAGGCACCCAGCATGGTGCCACCACTTAACAGGTGCAACAGAGGTGAACCGTGGCTGGATGAACTGCCACCGTCATAAAAGAGTGCAGCGCATAGTGTCAGCGAGACCAACATGGCAACTGGTGCATGCCAGGTAAATACACGGCGATACAATAGGAAACAACCCCCGGCTAGAAAGGCAAAGTTAGCCCACTCCCAACCAATGCCTGCCCAGCTACCCTGGTTGAATAGCGGGTCTTTTTTGTACAGCTGCTCTACTAGCAATCCAGTATTATGTTTAAAGGTATCCAGCGGTGTGGCTGCTGTGTAGGCGTCAATGCTTCCACTAACAGTTCCAGTAAGAGCTTCATTGAAGAACGGCAAAACAATTTGTAGTGACTGCCACAATCCAGGTACATCAATCTCTGCCGGATACAATGGAGCTGGGGCTGGCCATGCCGTCATTTGTACCGGGAATGAAATCAGCAGTACAACATATCCCACCATGGCAGGGTTAAAGGGGTTATAGCCCAGTCCACCATAGAGATGTTTGGCGATAACAATGGCGAAAAAAGTTCCGACTACGGGGATCCACCAGGGTGCTAGAGGTGGCAATGCTAGGCCCAATAATACTGCGGTCACCAAGGCACTGTTATCTTTCAGGTAAAACATAACCGGACGCTTACGCAAGCCCATGACACTTGCTTCACAAATCAGGGCGACCGCAGCGGCAATAAAAACATTGATGATGGTGCCCCAGCCAAAGAAAACTGTCAGAGCGACCAACCCGGGAATGGTTGCTAATAACACCAGCTTCATCACATCTGCCGTACTTTGGGCAGTGTGCGCGTGGGGTGATGTCAGTTTCAGCAGGGCCATTATCGGAGTCCGTATTTACAACTGGTTTAAGTTAGGAGAGCTCAGAAAGCTCAGTTTCAGCACTGTTTAGTTTAGCTTGCAGTTTCTCCACACCGGTACGTAATGCATCAATATGGTTAGAGCCTTCTTCTTCTGCCACGATCAGTCGCTCTTGTGCTTTTTTCAGGCGTGTTTGTAGCGATGTTACATTAGCACGTAATTTTTCTTCGTCTGACATGCTAGCCTGAGCTGCAGCTTTTGCTTGTGCCTTGGCAATGGCTGTAGCGGCAGCATCTTCTGTTTCAGAAATAGCGGTAGTGGATTCAGCGGGTGCTTCCGTCAACTGTTGCTCAGCATCGCGCAGTTTTTCCTGCTGCTTTTCTAGGCCTTTTTGTAGTGCAGCTTTTAATGCGTCATCTTCAGCTTCAGCTATTTTTTCTTCAGTAACATTAATGCGATCTTTTAGCGTAGCAATTTTCTTTTCCAGTGCTTCTTTTGGGCTAGCCTGGACTTTGGCCATCACTTCTTTAGCTTTATCGGGCTTAGGTTCAGGAGCTGCCTTAAGTTTGGATTGGGCGTCTTCAAGGCGAAGGCGAGCATCTTCAATAGCGGCTTGGGCCTGTTCCCTTTGTTTGTCTGTAGCTTCAGAGTCCAAATCTTGTAAACGCTGTTCTACGGTTTCAAGGTGGCTTTCTGCACGAACAACACCGCGCTCAAGTTTTGCACGTTGTTCCTCGGGGGATGCTTTTTTTGCTTCAGCGCGAGCCATGGCCGCTTTAATAATATCATCAGCTGCAGATGATTTAGCTGTCGCGCCCGTTGCTGCAGGGCTGACTTCTGTGCTGGTTCTGGTGTTTGCTGCTTTAGCACGAGCTTGTTCAGCTGCTTTCTTGCGTGCTTCACGCTTGGCAGCTTTTGCTGCTTCCTCTTTTTCTTTTCGCGCTTTTTGAAACTCAAAGCGTTGTCTTGCTCTATCTGCATTAACTTTTTCTGCAGCGAGCTTTCTGATTTCGCCTTTACTGGCTCGATAGTATTGCACCAATGGAATATTACTGGGACAGACATAGGAGCAGGCACCACACTCTATACAGTCAAACAAGTTGTGGGCTTCCAGGCGCTCGTAGTTCTGTGATTGTGCATACCAGAATAATTGCTGCGGCAATAAACTGGCAGGGCAGGCTTCGGCACACATACCACAACGAATACAAGGTTGCGCTGGTGGCGGTGTTGGCAATTCATCTTCTGTGGGTGCCAGAATACAGTTGGTAGTTTTTATTACTGGAATCTCTGGGTTTTCCAGAGTAAGGCCCATCATCGGCCCACCCATTACCAAGCGGGAACATTGGCTTTGGTCAAAGCCATTATATTCCAGCAGGTGGCTTATGGGGGTGCCTATTAGGGTTTGATAATTCCTGTTAGTGGAACAGGCTTTTCCTGTAACGGTCGTTACGCGGGAAAAAAGTGGCTCACCATGAACGATAGCCCGTTGGATCGCATGGGTAGTACCTACGTTCTGGCAAACGATGCCGATATCTGCTGGCAACCCACCATTGGGGACTTCTTTCCCCGTTAGAATCTGAATCAGCTGCTTTTCACCACCTGATGGATAGCGTGTGCTGAATTCAACTAGTTCGATATTAGTACCTTCAAGGTAGGATTCTAATATTTCATAGGCTTGAGGCTTGTTGTCTTCAATGCCGATTAGAATTTCATCGGGTTCCCCTAGAATGTAAGAGAGTATTTTAATTCCCTCTACAATGGCTTCGGGGCGCTCTTGCATCAGCATATCGTCTGCGGTGATGTAAGGCTCACACTCTGTAGCATTAATGATCAGGGTAGATATAGGCTGTCGAGTACTCAGCTTTACTGCGGAGGCGAATCCTGCACCACCTAACCCGCTTATGCCAGAAGAGCGGATTATGTCCAATAATTCTTCTGGTGTCTTATCTCGGAAATTATCTGTGCCCTTATGTTCAATCCATTCATCTTTGCCGTCGGGTATTAGAGTGACACATCGTGCAGACATTCCCGAAGGGTGTGGAATAGGGTAATCACTGATCTCACTGATCTGTCCTGAGGTTGGTGCATGAACACCGACACTGACCATTCCTTTAGGCTCAGCCAATGGTTGGCCTTTTAGTACTATATCTCCTGCGCTTACCAGTAGTTTTGGTGGTGCACCGATATGCTGATTTAATGGTATGACTAACTTTTCAGGCAGGGGAAGGGTGCCAATGCTTTCTTGCACCGACTGGTGTTTGTTTTCCGGAGGGTGAACACCACCGATTAGATCCCAGACTTTTCTCATGCGGCTTGATCTCCGCTGTCCTGATCAGAAGCGATAATGTCCCCAGGGCGAAGAGCTTTAATTTGCTCTTCTGCTGAAGGGGGTAGATTCCATTTCCAGTCAGCTAAGCCTTTTTCTACTGGTAGCATATCTATACAGTCTACGGGACAAGGTTCTAAGCAGAGGTCACAGCCCGTGCATTCACTAACAATGACGGTATGCATTTGTTTGGCCGCACCAAGAATGGCATCCACGGGGCATGCCTGTATGCACTTAGTACAGCCAATACATTCATCCTCTCGAATATAAGCAACGGTTCTGGTATCGCTCTCTTCCCCATGCTCTTCATCCAGAGTGGGTGCCTCTACATCAAGCAAATCAGCAATGGCGTTAATGGTTGTTTGACCGCCGGGAGGGCATTTGTTGATGGTGTCGCCATTGGCGATAGCTTCTGCATAGGGGCGGCAACCAGGGTAACCACATTGGCCGCACTGGGTTTGCGGCAACAGGCTATCGATTTGCTCAACAATAGGATCGCCTTCGACTTTAAATTTAATGGCAGCAAAACCTAAAACCGCACCAAAAATAATAGCGAGGCCACCAAGGGCAACAAGTGCAGCAGGTATTGGGTGCTGGGCGATGAGTTCGAACACGTTATTTTATGCCCCTACACCAAGCCGCCGAAGCCCATAAAGGCTAATGACATTAATCCTGCGGTAATCATACCGATGGCGGCACCTTTGAATGGGGCGGGAACATCAGCTACAGCAAGACGCTCGCGCATAGCTGAAAATAGAATCAGTACCAATGAAAACCCTGCGGCAGCGCCAAACCCAAACAGGGTAGATTCAGCCAATGTATGCACTTTGGCCGTATTTTGCAGGGCTACACCGAGCACCGCACAGTTGGTGGTGATCAGTGGCAAGAATACGCCGAGTACTCGGTACAGTAATGGGCTACTTTTTTCGATAAACATTTTGGTGAATTGCACGACAACGGCAATCACCAAAATAAAGGAAATGGTTTTGAGATATTCAAGGTCCAATGGGATCAAAATCCAACTGTTGACCATATAGCTGGACATGGCCGCTAATGTCAGTACAAACGTGGTGGCTCCTGCCATGCCTATAGCTGTTTCCAGTTTACTGGAGACACCCATAAACGGGCACAGGCCCAGGAACTGGACCAGCACAAAGTTGTTCACCAAAATGGCGCTGACTAAAATAACGGCAAATTCTTGCATGTTAGGGTGCCTTTAAAAATAGTAATTTTTTCGTGAGTGCAAGAAGGCACCGCGCGGAAAACCACAGTGTACAACGAGTACACGAGGGTTTGAGCACGGAGCTGACGCAGCAATCGAGGAAAAAGTGCATTTATTAAAGGTACCCTTAGTCTTATCTCAATGAACTCGCCATTATAGCGGCAAGCTCACTTGCTTAATAAATATAAAACAACAACTTCTTAGTATATTTGGATATATGACATATCTGATGAATATATCCCTTATGCCCAGTTAAGTTTCTATGGGCTTAACCTAGCTCTGGTTAATCTACTTACATAAAAGCTATCAGGTCACACGTTGTCCGGGTTGAGCGCCACTATCTGGTGACAAAAGGTATATCCCTTCATTTCCATCGGAATCCAGACCGCCAGAGGCCAATACCATGCCTTCAGACATACCAAAGCGCATTTTCCGTGGTGCCAAATTCGCTACCATCACGGTTAAACGGCCCTCGATATCCTCTGGCTTATAGGAGGACTTAATGCCAGAGAACACATTTCGGGTTTCTCCGCCAAGGTCTAGAGTCAGCTGCAATAGTTTGTCTGCACCTTTCACATGCTCCGCTTTGGTAATCAGGGCAACACGTAAATCCACCTTGATAAAATCATCAAAGCCGATTTCTTCAGCAATAGGCTCTTCAGCTAAAGGCCCCTTTGCTGGTTTAGAGGTTTCAGCAGCTGTTGCTGCAATGGCGTCTTTGCTCGCTTCCAACATGGCATCTACCTTGTCTTGTTCCACCCGTTGCATCAACGGTTTGAACTTGCTGATTTGATGACTGGTTAATGGCTGTATATCGCCTTCCCATTTCAATTCATCATTAAGAAATGCTTCGGCGTCCTCAGCCATGGCAGGCAAAACAGGTTTTAGGTAAATCATTAATGCTCTAAACAGGTTAATACCCAATGAGCAAATATCCAAAACCTCTTGCTCGTGGCCAGGTTCTTTCGACAACTTCCAGGGCTCTTTAGCAGCGATATATTCATTGGCAGCATCAGCCTGAGTCATGATTTCACGAATAGCTCTGCCGAATTCACGGTTCTCGTAATGATTAGCAATACTGTCTGCTGCACCAGAAACTTGCTGCCATAGAGCTTCATCGGCAATGTTGCTGGACAGTACACCATCATTTCCTTTGGTGATGAATTTGGCACAGCGGCTGGCAATATTGACCACCTTGCCCACA
>JALQUJ010000179.1 GCA_023263825.1 Porticoccus sp. | reverse complement strand
TGGGGCATACCAAATGATTCTGCCCTGACGTAAGGCTTTGAACATACCCCGTACGTCTTCGCGTGGATAAACAACACCCACGGGATTTCGAGTACGCCGTCCCTTACTTTGCACATAATCATAAACAGCATTTTTATGTGGTCGATACATACCATCAATAGAGTAGCGCGCAGATAACGCCGATGCACCGACTTCCAGGGTGGTGTAGTGGATTGCCATTAACAATGCACCACGCCCATCGAGGGCATCTATGTGCTCCATACCCTCAATATGAATATGCTTATTCAAACGTTCCGTGGGCCACCACCAGGCCAAACCCACTTCAAAAAAGGCAATGCCATAACTGATAAAATTATCTCGAAGCAATTGCTTTCGTTCTGAATCCGTCATTTCCGGAAAGCAGAGTTTCAAATTGATCTCTGCAATTTGGTAACGATATCCACCTATCTTATGCATCAATAAGCCAAGCTGCTTACCAAGCCACACTATAACGGGGTAAGGCAACAGAACTGACAGCCGCCAACATCCCATTCCCAACCAGGTCAGCCAGTAACGAGGGTGTAGATACTTCCATTGGAATTGTTGATTATCGTTCATGAAACACCAACATTATCATTCACTCACTATCTTCATTTATCAAAATTACAAATCATATCTTTCGGGCAGAATGGGAACCACCGTTAGACGAGCTGCATTATAGGGGATTACGCTTAAGAACCCGTATCATTTCTCCGATAAAACCCAATGCTCTTCTCCATAGGCCCGATGCCGATCTATTCGTTTGATAACACGTCCTTCCTGCTCTAGTTTCAACAAATGAGCCCAAAGTGACATTTTAGCCATGCTAAATAATGTCCGATCCACATCTCTGTATACACCTGGCAATAGGCTGTCTAAGCTTGCTTCTCCTAACCTTTTCAGTTGCTCTAATACCAGTGCTTCTCGCCCCAAACGGTGCTGAATGATTCCTTTAAGTACATCAGTTGGGTTTTCGAGCAAATTACCGTGTCCCGGAGCAATGGAATCTATAGCGTAGTCAGAAAGCTTTTGTGTAGAAGCTATATAAGCTGCCATATCTCCACTCGGAGGAATAATCACAACGGAAGAGCCCTGCATAATATGATCCCCGGAAAACAGCATATTTTCATCTTGCAATAAAAAACAGAACTGATTAGCCACATGGCCAGGGGTATGAATTGACTCGAGGGTAAACTCTTCGGTTTCTAATAAATCCCCGTGCATTAAGTTTGTTGTTGGCTGAAATGTTCTGTCCTGATGTCCATCATCTGGCATAACACAACCAACAAGTACTGCCCCCGTCTGTTCCGCCAACAGGCAAGCACCAGGGGAGTGATCCGGGTGGGTATGGGTAACCAGAATCCAGGACAATTTCTCTCCAGCAGAATCCAGTATTTTTTCCAGGTGTGAATCAATCACCGCGCCTGGATCAATTAGTGCCAACTGGTCACTACCAATAAGATAGCTGTTGGTTCCCGGGCCTGTCATAGGGTTGCTGTTAGGTGCGGTGATACACCTGACCAGAGGAGAAATCTGCTTCATTGATTTACGTCATGGATTTGTTTGATGGCACTGTAATAGAACGCAAAAAGCCCTTGGCTTTTATAACCAAAGGGCTTTTTTAATTATCTATATGGGCAAAATAACTTTTCGCTTTTATACCAAGTTATTGATCTCAACCACGGGGTTCACATCAGCTTCATAATCAACACCATCAATTTCGAAACCAAACAATCGGAGAAACTCTTTCTGATAACCAGAAAAATCCGTCAGTTCAGCAAGATTGTCTGTGGTAATTTGAGCCCATGCTTCTGCTACTTTATCCTGAATTTCAGGGCGTAATTCTAATTCATCTACTCGTAAACGCCCCTCATCATCCAAACGAGGGGTATCACTGTAAATACACTCTGAATAAAGGCGATACAGTTGTTCAATGCATCCTTCATGACTACCATCTTCTTTCATCGCCTTAAATAGCAGCGACAGGTACAAAGGCATAATAGGAATCGCTGAACTCGCTTGAGTGACAACCGCTTTCAACACAGCAACACGAGCATCACCGCCTGTTGCCGCAAGTTGATCTCGAATGTCTAAAACCTTCTTATCAAGATCTTTCTTGGCTTGGCCTATGGTGCCATCCCAATACAGGTCCCATGTGACTTTTTCACCCACATAGGTAAAGGCTGTTGTTTTAGCGCCATCGGCCAAGACACCCGCTTCTGCCAATGCATTCATCCACATTTGCCAGTCTTCTCCACCCATCACGGCAACCGTATTGGCAATCTCTTCCTCATTCGCCGCTTCCAGGCTAAATTCCTGTATTTCTTCTTTATCAGTATTAATACCACGAAGAGTTACATCCTTACCGATAGGCTTAAGGGTTGAATTGAAGACTTCACCCGTTTTTGGGTGCTGACGACGAGGGGAAGCCAAACTGTAAATAACCAAATCTACCTGCCCTAAATCTTCTTTAATGGTATCAATGGTTTTTTGCTTTATTTCATCTGAAAAGGCATCACCATTAATACTTTTAGCATAAAGACCATCTTGTTCAGCGAACTTGTGAAACGCAGCAGAGTTGTACCAACCGGCAGTTCCAGGTTTCTTTTCAGTCCCTTCTTTTTCAAAGAAAATACCCAACGTTGAAGCTCCGCCACCAAATGCCGCAGTAATACGTGCCGCTAATCCATAACCTGTGGAAGAGCCAATCACTAAAACCCGCTTAGTGCTATTGTCTGAAAGACCATCAATAGAAGGCTGATTATTTATGTAATCAATTTGGCCTTTTACATTGGCTTCACACCCAACTGGATGGGTGGTAATACACATAAAACCACGAACTCTTGGTTTAATAATCATTCAAGTCTCCACAGACTGGCCTATGGCCGTGTTAGCGATTGTCGTTTGGGCGCAATGATACCTTGAAGGTCGTTTGTGACCAAGGCTGGAGAATAGAGAAAAAGATAGTTTTATATTAACCAGATAAAGCTACTAATAAATAGAACCACTACCAAACCGTATCGACGCCAAATTCTTGTGTTACTAGAACATCACTTAATCCATGAATGCGATGGATACTTTGGCGCGTCAGTACAACCCCCTCGGGCAATAGTAACGTTCCATTATCAGTGCGAACTTCATCCACCCACTTCATTCCTGGCTGCAGCATGTGGGCTGAAATCAGACGGCCTGCCGTTACAGTATCACTATTACCCACACTTACTGTTTCAGCAATAGAAGAAACAGCTAAACTCTTCAAATCGGTCACAATGTCTTCATAATCACTACCTGGACGCTGGCTTTGCTCTTCATTAGACAGGGCTAGTAAGATTTTCTCTATCACAGCAAGAGGCTTAAAAGGTTTATCAACGTGTTCCCTCAATAATACCTTTTCCTAAAGTTAGCAGTTACACATAGTCAACCAGTGGCAACGGGTAACCAATCTGATAATATCCACCCCCTTAAAATTATCAGAAGAGTCTATGCGCCCCATAAACCCTATCTTACATAAGGTTTATCACGCAAATTGAACGTGCGAACTAATAAATAAATCAACTGATCACAGGTTGTTTGAAATGAATCTTGCAGACAAAGTATTGGCGGTAAATAACGATCTACCCATTCGTACCGACGGCCCCGTTCACAGCGGTAAAGTACGCTCCGTTTACTGGCTAACACCCGAAGACAGCCAACGTCTTATCCAAGATCGAAACTATGATGTAGCCTCTGATGCACCTCTAGCTATCATGGTCATTAGCGATCGAATTTCTGCTTTTGATTGCATCTGGCATGGTAAGGGCGGAATGAATGGCGTTCCAGGCAAAGGCGCAGCACTTAATGCTATATCTAACCACTGGTTCAAGCTGTTCCGTGAACAAGGGTTAGCTGACAGCCATATTTTGGAAATCCCCCATCCCTTTGTGTGGATTGTTCAAAAAGCCAAACCTGTGTTGATCGAAGCCATATGCCGCCAATACATCACCGGTTCCATGTGGCGTGCCTATTCAAAAGGTGAAAGAGTATTCTGTGGCATTCAACTCACCGATGATTTAACCAAAGATCAAAAGCTGCCTGAACTACTCATCACCCCCTCCACCAAAGGTGTTCTTACCGGCCTTGCCGGCGTACCCGAAGCAGATGATGTCAATATCACTCGCTTAAATATAGTAAACAATGTTGAAGCCTTTAACTTCAAGAGCACTGGGGATATCGATCTCTATGAAAAACTGTTGAAAGAAGGCTTTGACGTTATAAGCAATGAATTAGCCAAACTTGACCAAATTTTCGTGGATACCAAATTTGAATTTGGCTACGTTACAGATAAAGCAGGTAACGAAAAACTGATTTATATGGACGAAGTCGGCACCCCCGACTCCTCACGTATCTGGGACGGCCCCAGCTACCGCGATGGGAAAGTAGTCGAAAACTCGAAAGAGAGCTTCCGCCAACTATTGCTAAAGCACTTCCCGGACCCAGATATTCTGTTAAATAAGGATAGAATGGCCGAACGTCTAGAACTGGCAAAAGACAATGCTCTGCCAGAAGCTGTATTGATGGAAGTTTCAGCAACCTATCAAGCCATCGCAGAAAAAATTACCGGTGAAAAACTGGCATTATCAGAAAACCCTAAAGCAGAAATTATTGAAATACTCGATAAAGAGTTTGGGTTGATTAATTAATTACTCATATTCAAAACAACAACACGTGCCCCAGGATTCCCTGGGGCAATCTCTCCCTATTCGATACAAAAATATTCTCATTGCAGTGACTAAACATACACCTCAACGTAATGTTTATATGGTTAACCATTAAACTCTTTCCCTATATCAGAAACATCACAAAAAAACTAAGCTACTTATTGATCTGGATAATTTGTTAACCCATGAGAACAGGTGAATGTAACTCTACTGTGGTAAAAACCATCAACAAAGATGGTTAAAGAGGTTCAACGGTTACTTCAAATTAAGGAGTAGTTTTACAAGCATCTCTTTTGCAAGCGCCTCTAATGACCAATATATTCCCTAGGTGTACGTCGGGGCATACGTGTTAATAGCTCGTAACTGATCGTGCCTACACAATTAGCCACTTCATTTACTGACAAATGAGCAGATAAACTTCCACCCCAAAGAATAACTTCATCGCCCAAAGAGATATCTGGCAAATCCGTTACATCCACGGTAATCATATCCATAGAGACACGACCAACCATAGGGCAACGATGCCCATTAATTAATACCGGCGTACCGCTGGGGGCATGGACAGGATAGCCGTCGCCATAACCGATGGCCACGGTAGCAATACGAGAAGGCCTTGCCGCTGTCCATGTCGCTGCATAGCCAACGGTTTCACCGGGGGGTATTTCACGCAAAGCAATTACACCTGATTTAAAGGTCATGACCGGTAATAATTTATCGGCCTCTTTATGAGGGGCTGAAAAAGGTGAACTACCGAACAGCATGATGCCCGGGCGATTCCACGCTGCTCTGGTTTCTGGCCAACCAAGCAATGCTGCTGAATTAGCCAAGCTCAGAGGTATGTGACTTGAAAGAAGAGACTCATCAAAACTTTGTAAGTCTAACGCAGCTAACCCCTGTTGAAATCGACGAACCTGTTCTGTAGAAAAGGTATTCTCCAGGTCATCTGCACAGGCAAAGTGCGTGGCAATAACAATATCATCCTGAATATGGCTGCACGCTGCCAGCTCCTGGTAGCTGCTAGCTACTTCATCAGGTTGAACACCTAACCGGTGCATGCCCGAATCAACGTGGAGCCATACTTTTATAGGATCTTTCCTTAACAAGAAGGTATCTTGTGGTTTCTGGACTGAGTTATCGAGCTGACAATTAAGCAATGCTTTTTTCTGCTCGTGATTGACCACAGCAAGACTAAAATTATTATTGGCTGCAATCTGTATTTCATCTTTGGAGAAAGTTCCTTCCAAGAGATGAATGGGTGTTTGTATCCCTGCTTCTCTAAGCTCTAGCGCCTCTTCTATACAGGCCACACCAAAAGCCGGGGCAAGATCTTCCAATGCCTGAGCAACCTGAATAGCTCCATGACCATAGGCATCAGCCTTAATAATAGCCATAGTTTTTGACTCAGGAGATAGGCTGTTAGCTAACTGACAGTTGTGGCGTAGTGCCCCAAGATCTATCAATACTTTTGCAGGACGAGACATAATATGTAGGGCTTTCCTTAATGCTCTTAATCTTGAAAGCTTTTAATTTTAAAAATTCTTAAGTTTAGAACAGGACTAGTAATTTAATTTTCCGGCCGAGTAAATCGTCTGAGCAGCAAGCCAAACATCGCCAATGTTACCATCACCGACGGGCTGACCATCAATTTCAATCACGGGAACAACTTCCTTGGAAGAGCTGGTCACCCAAACCTCATCGGCATCGAAAACTTCATCCATAGTGACCGAGCGTTCTTCCACAGAAATAGAGCCCTCTTTTCTAAGCAAATCCAATAATATATGACGGGTAATGCCCGCCAAAATCTGATTGTCCGCTGACGGTGTAATCACTACGCCATCTTTCACGATATAGGCATTACACGCACTCGCCTCCGTTAATTCATTACGCTCGTTATAAAGTAACGTCTCATTGGCACCCTGCTCATAACCATGTTGAAAGTGCATGACATTACCCAATAATGCCGTGGATTTAATTTGGCAACGCTCCCATCGCAAATCTCTATGAGTGGCAACTTTATACCCGACTACTTTTGATTTGTCAGGAACAGGTGCCGGGGGAATTTCAAAAGCAAAGGCAAAGACCGTTGGCTCAATATCTTCTGGGTAGGCATGAAATCGTTTGGTATCAGCTCCCCTGCTAACATGTAGATAAAGGGCCAGATTCCCAGAACCATTTTTTTCAATGAGGTTATCGCAGACTTCTTTCCATTGCTGGTGTGACCAACCCTCTTTAAAAAATTTATCCAGCTCAATACCCACTGCAGCCAAACCATTGTTCATACGATCAATATGTAGCGTGAAGCCCACCATTTGACCATGGTATGACGGTACTACTTCATAGATACCGTCACCAAACAGAAACCCCCTGTCCATTGGAGATATTTTTGCTTCTGCCATAGGCATATAACTATTATTTAAGTAAACGATACTCATTAGGTTTATCCAATTACCATTACTCTATTACTATGGAGTTCAAGTTTGAACTCATCGGCCTCTTTTGTAACAACTGCTGTCATTTTTTAATAAAGAGAAATGATAGAAATTCCTGCACGAAAGGGCTGGAAATCTTATCAGTGGTGCCAAAAACAGGCAAAGCTAATTCTCCTTTTTTCCATACAATATCTTTACTATAGATCAAGAAAATCCACTTAAGTGCCTCAGTTGTGCAATCACAGAATCTGTCACTTCACATGCCAAGCCATCTTCTGTCAGTGTTTTTTCTCCAGTAACGCCATCAACGCTACCCCGCTGGGAAAAGCATTTCAAATATTGCTGGTTATCCCAATCACACAAAAAATCTTTTCCATCAGTTTCGAAAGCATTGCAATGATGCCATGCGCTGCCCAATTCGATACATCAGCAATGACCAGTTCGTCACATGTTGTTGCACTAGGAATAATATCCAAATCAGATAAATACTCTGAGATATTCCCCATCCCTACTTCATTGCCACCATCACCAATACTAATACTGGGAGAACCTGCCAATAACAAAACATCATCAAAACCTATAACCTGGTCACTGATATTGATACCACGCATGTTGTAATAAAAGCCGTCTGCCGCTCTACCAGGTAATTCAATGGTAATGATCAATGAGGGGTTGTAGGTGCTTAGTAGGCTCTGTATTGGGTTTTCAATGCTATTGCTAATATAGGATTCTATGCCTATCGGCATGGAATATACTTGATACTCTCCCTTCACTGCACTGGCCAGCGGCTCACCACAAACCAGAACTGGATTAATACCAATAGCAAAAAGTGCCCGTTACAAGGCCACAGCACCTACTGGCCCATCGGTCTCATAAGTGCCGTTTACGGGGAACTCTGTTCCAATAAGAACGTTCCCTGAACATTGAGCTATCATTTGTGCAGAACGTAGACAATAACAGGGAGAGAGTGCTGACTGTGCTGTCTGCATACCTCGTGGATTGCGTGCCACCAGAAGGCCTTCTATCTGCTGACTGAGAGAAAGATCATCATTCAAAGAAAACTCCAAGTGACTATTATTTAACCACCAATTCTTCTAGCTAATCACATCATCTTCAACTTACATTAAAGTATAAGACCGCTTGAAATTTACCGCCCGTTTTACAAGATTTTTATTTAACAATTTTTTTAATAGTAAATTTTTATCAGCAAAGAACAGGCTCAATTTTATTAAAGTAACTATCAGCCAGGTGAAGTATGTTATGGGCATCATCTACGGTAATAGGCACAAAATACACTTTATCACCAGGTTTCAATTGAGCTAACGATCCCAGATCCAGAGACAAAACAGAACCTATTTTTGGATATCCACCAATGGTCTGCCGGTCGTGCATCAAAATAATTGGCTGACCATCGGGTGGCACCTGTATCGCACCCAGACAAATACCTTCCGATAAAATACCATCAATCTCTGGCTGAATGGCTGGGCCCTCAAGGCGACAACCCATACGGTCAGATTGAGAACTGATGGTATATTCGTGACTAAAAAAGCGTCGCTGTTGGTAACGACTAAAATCATGTTGTTGATAGCCGGGTATAACCCGAAGCATGGCATGGTGCCCATATACTGGGTGATAACCCTTGGGTAGTTTTAAGCATGGATTATTATCGTCTTTATATCGATTGTTATTGCCATTATGAGAAACACAGGGTAAATAATCTCCCGATTCCAGTTTATCGCCTTTAAGCCCTCCGATATCTTCACGAACAACAGTTGCCGTACTACCGAAAGATAGAGTCACATCAAAACCACCAGCTACAGCAAGGTAAGCAATAACACCCTCTGTAGCAAAGCCCATTTCAATCATATCTCCAGGCTTTATTTTATGGCTACGCCACAAAGCACGTACACGGCCATTAATCGTTAAGGGCATATTCGCGCCACAAACAGCTATCTGTGTCTCTGCGGAGCATTCCAATATCAAACCACCCACACTCACTTCCAGCGCCGTCGTGCTCAAATCATTTTTACAGAGGCGATTGGCCCAACGAAAAGCCACAGAATCGGCAGGACCACCTGTCGTCATACCCAAATGATGGAAACCATAACGACCAAAATCCTGCAGTAATGCTCTTGGGCCTGGCTTTTTCACAACAAAGCCCGGTAGTGATTTAACAGGCTCAATCATTACAACACTCCGCCCAAGGACAAAAAGGTTCCTCGATCAATGCTATTAAAACGAACACTGTCCCCTACTTTCACGGGCATTGTAGGCGTTGCATCAGGATCAAACATGCGTTGTGGGCAAAGACCAATTAAATTCCAACCACCGGGTGAAACTGAGGGATACACGGCTGTTTGACGATCGGCAATACCTACTGCACCACGTGGTACCTGCTGCCTAGGCGTCGCTAATCGAGGGGTGGCAATACGCTCATCAACCTCCCCAAGATAAGCAAACCCGGGAGCAAATCCGATAGCATAGACCTGATACTCCTGAGCCTGATGAAGATCAACAACCTCATCTATACTCAAGCCAGCATTAGTTGCCAACAACTCCAGGTCTGGTCCAGATTCGGTACTGTAATACACAGGAAGCTCAACTAACCGGCCCGCAGGTTGCTCAACCTGATTAATTCCATTTAGTAGCTTCCGTATTTGGGGTCTTATGGTGTGTAAATCAGTCCGATAAAGATCGTAGATAACCAAAAGGGATGCATAGGAAGGCACCAGGTCTACCAGTAGTTCACCCAGGGAATCTGTTAATATCAAAACGGCTTGCTGTACCTGATTCAATATTTCAGTAGATACTTCTGTGTACTGATACTGAGAGCTTTGAGCCTGAAAGCTTTGATGCTCGCCGAAGTAAATAATCAGTGAGTTTTCACCGGCTACGGTAATATTCATGTATCAAGTAGCTGCCTGATTTCTTGAATAGCGTAAACACCTTCGGTGTTATCCCCATGCACACAAAGTGTGTCTGCACTCAATTTTAATTTGTTGCCACTTGCGGTGGTAACTGTCCCCTCTTTTACTAACTCTTCAACTTGACTCAACATTTTAGATCGTTGATGAACAGCACCTGATTTGGCTCGAGATAACAAGACTCCATTATCGTCATAACAACGATCTGCAAAAGCCTCAAACCACAATTCAATACCCATTTTTTGTGCTTCCTGCCTATGATCATCAGCTTGGGCCGTAGCCAAGAGCATCAGTTTTATAGGGCGGTAAAATGTAGCGACAGCATCCATCACCGCATGACGAATAGCTGCATTAGCCATCATATCGTTATACAGTGCACCATGAGGTTTCACATACTGCATTTCCACACCATGGACTTTTGCCATACCATCCAACGCAGACATCTGGTAATGCATAAGTGCCTTTATTTCGTCAAAAGAATGGTTAATAGAACGCCGACCAAATCCAACAAGGTCAGGATACCCCGGGTGTGCACCAACCATCACGCCATGCTTCACCGCCAAACTCAGCGTCCGCTGCATGACCATGTGATCTCCTGCATGGAATCCACACGCAATGTTGGCCTGGTCAATATAAGGCATAACGGCCTCATCCATACCCATGGTCCAGGCGCCAAAACTTTCACCTAAATCACAATTGAGTAGTAAGCTACCTGATTTACCCACATCGGCTTTCGTCATTTCACCTTCTCATCACCTTGCTGTGCAAAACTTATCATATTGTTTGGTACGAAAATACGCTGTGAAATTAAAGTACAGCTAATTGGCTATTTCTATGATCTGTTACCAGCATACAACCCGGGCTATGGGTGATACACACTGGAGGCTTGGCCTGTTCCAAGGCTACCTGAGGTGTGACACCACAAGCCCAAAAAACAGGTATTTCATCGAGTTTAATCGTAACCGCATCGCCAAATTCAGGCTGATTAATATCTGAAATGCCGATTAGTGATGGATCTCCAAAATGAATGGGGGCGCCATGAACCGATGGAAAACGGGTGGAAATTTGTACGGCCCGAATGGCATCTGCTGCCATAAAACACAGACATATCCCCTCCCGTAATAAATAAGCTTCTTTTTTTATTTTAGCTGAATACCTCCAATGGCCTTTCTTCTACTCTTCTCTCTGACTAATTTTTTACCTACTTATTTCTCATCCCCCCAATTAAATACTAAATGCACCTCAATGAAGACCTTAAGAGTCTCTTAAGCATTGGCAAATAAGATGAGTTTAAATACAGACAGGTATCAGGTTTTCTATGTCTAACGTTCAACTATTTCAACGGTTACTAAATCCTTGCCCAGAGCTTGAGGTTCATACTATTGGTGCCGAAACAAGAATGCAGGCCGAACAATACATCGCTGGCCAGTTTAGCCGTTCCTATGGGGCAAAAATAAAAGATTTTTTACCCTTATTACTTAGCCTTCGCTGTAATAATAGCTTGAGTGCGGTAACGGGAATTTGCCCTGCTAGTGACAAACAATTATTTGTTGAACAGTACCTTAAGCACTCCATTGACGTTGAAGTATCGAAACTTTCATCACAAATCTCTCAACGATCAACTATTGTGGAGATTGGAAATTTGGCATCTCACCAACGTGGAGCAACATTATTATTATTTGTCTTACTCGCTGCGGTATTGCACCGAGCCAACTTTAAATGGTTGGTCTTTACAGCTACACCTCACGTTCAAAAAACAATTGGAAAAATGGGATTTCACCTGTCTCCCATTACTGAAGCGCTTCCCCATCATATTGAACCCTCATCCCTAGCTGACTGGGGTAGCTATTACGAAACTAAACCCTGGGTCGTCACAGGGCAGTTGGAAGACGCTACACGCACTATCCAAAATAACCAAATGCTTCGTGGGATATGTGCACTATATAAGGACCGTATAGATATTTTGGCTAACTTGATTCGTAATCGGGCTGATAACAATAATGTCCAATATCCTTTCGCAGCTTAAGAAACACTACAAAACTGATAGTGTTGTTGCAAAAGACACAAAAAATTCTCTTAGTTATCAAGGGTTAGCCCGTCATTGCGACCAGCTTACAGCTATTTTTGAGCACCACAACATTCAATCCCTGGCCTTGCATACAGACAATGGACTTGACTGGCTTATAGCAGACTTATCTTGCCAAAGTTCTAATGTTTGCTTGCTGCCGTTACCTACCTTTTTTTCTATTACTCAAATTAAACATGCGATCAAAAGTTCATCTGTTGATGCCATTATTACCGACAACCTAGCTTTACCCAGTGTGCTTAAATGCATTTCCGACTTAGAAAACATAAAGATAGAAAGTGATTTATTACTAATTATTCTTACCCACACTGGAGAGAAAGCAAAATTACCTAACGATACGGGAAAAATTACCTATACCTCAGGGTCCACAGGAAGACCTAAGGGAGTTTGTCTCAGCAATCGGCAACTATTAAAACAAGCTGAGGTTTTGTCCAGAACCGTCAACTTACCTAGCCCACGTCATCTGTGCCTACTACCCCTAAGTACATTGCTAGAAAATGTTGCTGGCGTATATGCACCACTGTTGTCTGGGGGTGAAGTAGTTGTACCTTCCCTCGAAGAAATTGGGTTTACTGGTAGTTCATCGATCAACACGAGCAAACTGCTGTCAATTATTAGTCAGGTTGAACCCAATAGTCTGATACTCACACCACAACTATTACTACTCCTGACAACATCCACTATATCGGGCTGGCAACCACCAAAATCATTACACTTTGTTGCTGTTGGAGGAGGTCATGTTTCTCCGGCCCTATTAAAACAAGCCCGCAAGTTTAATATCCCGGTGTATGAAGGTTATGGGCTATCTGAATGTGCCTCTGTTGTCAGCTTGAATACGGCCGATAACGATCTTGCAGGTAGTACTGGTAAACCTTTGTCGCATGTAAATGTTTCCATTTCTGATAGTGAAATTATCGTATCGGGCAATGCCATGTTGGGCTACGTCAACGAGCCAGAGAGTTGGGGACAAAAAACGATTTTAACTGGTGACTTAGGGGCGCTTGATGAATCAGGGTTTCTTCATGTAGTAGGACGCAAGAAGAACCTTCTGGTCTCAAGTTATGGCAGGAACATTAGTCCTGAGTGGGTGGAGTCAGAATTTTTGGCTGACCCACTGTTTTTAGATTTTGTCGTTTATGGTGATGAAAAACCTTTTTGCATCGCGCTGCTCTCTACACGCCAACCACAAATAAACCAACAACAAATACAAGCTGTCATCAATCGAATCAACAACGGTCTTCCCGACTATGCACGTATTTTGAAATGGCATCATTTGTCTACACCACTAAATGCACAACATGAGTTACTTACAGCTAATAGTAAGCCAAAACGGCAAGCGATTTATGATCATTACCGCTCAGAGATTAAGGGCTTGTACCAATCTAAAGTACAAGAACCCCTTGCATAAAACTCTTTTCCAGAATCCGATAGATAAGACTAGGTATATTAATGGCTTTTTATGACACTCTAAATCAGGCTACTCAAGCGCCCAGGCAAACACTTTTTACAACACCAATTATAGAAAAGAGTCTATCTGGAAACATAACCCTTGATGACTATATTGCTTTTCTTCAGCAAGCCTATCATCACGTTAAGCATACCGTACCTCTGTTAATGGCTGTTGGCTCAAAACTACCAGAAGACAAAGAATGGTTGCGTGAAGCCGTAGCGGAATATATTGAGGAAGAACTGGGCCATCAGGAATGGATTCTTAACGATATAGCTGCCTGCGGATTTGACAAGGGAGTTGTGCGTACAAGCACGCCACAATACAGCACTGAAATCATGGTTGCCTACGCCTATGACATGGTCAACCGAATAAATCCACTAGGATTCTTTGGCATGGTACACGTGCTCGAAGGAACCAGTGTGAATATGGCAGAAAAAGCAGCTGACAAAATCCGAAGCACGCTGTCATTACCCAAAAATGCGTTTTCTTACCTCTACTCCCACGGATCGCTTGATCAGAATCATTTGAAGTTTTTTGAAAACCTTATGAACCGTATAGAGGATAGTCAAGAACAATCATTAATTATTCATTCTGCTACAAGGTTTTATCAGCTTTATGGTGATATTTTTCGCGGCCTAAATAATGATCATGGCATACCCTTATGCCAAAAAGCATAAATAGAAACTCCTTAGGAAAACCGCTATGAAACTCCACAATAGTAAAATATTAATTACCGGTGCATCAGGGGGCATAGGAAGTGCTGTAGCAAAAGCACTGACACAACAAGGAGCTAATTTATTTTTGGTCGGAAGGAATGAACAGACACTCAACTCTCTCGCTGAAGAACTACTTGGCAACCATAAAATCATCATAGCAGACATTAATACAATAGAAGGACGAGAACACATAGTAAAACAATGTAGTAGTAATGGAGGTATTGACCTAGTCATTAATCTGGCAGGCATTATCGATTTTCAATTTTTCGAAAAACAATCTGAAAAATTCATCCAAGACATACTAACCACAAATCTTATATCTCCAATGCTGTTATGCCATAAGTTAATACCCCTACTAAAACTGAAAGAAAATACAGCCATTGTTAATATCGGGTCAACTTTTGGGAGCATTGGACACCCTGCGTTTACCACTTACTGTGCCAGTAAATTTGGTTTAAGAGGGTTTACTGAAGCGTTAAGAAGGGAGCTAGCTGATACTAGCATAAAGGTCTTTTACTTGGCACCTCGTGCAACATCTACCAATTTAAATTCCAATGCTCTCAGTTCCTTAAACGAGGCCATGGGCATCAAAACAGATTCAGCAGAATGGGTAGCCAATGAACTGATCATTCTCTTAACTTCAGATAAACACCAGCGCTATCTAGGCTGGCCTGAAAAACTATTTATTCGTATAAATGCCCTGTTTCCAAGCCTAGTCCACAATGCACTTGCAAAAAAAGTCCCTATCATTCGGCAGTTTACCGAACAATAAATTTTTTATTACAAACAAAATTCAAGAGAACCATTATGATTAATTATAAAATTACTACTCGGTTAGCCCTATTCCTTACCATAATGCTAACAATGGGGTCAGCGTTGGGGGGTGCAAATGAAGAGGTATTCAAACTTCAACACCGCTGGGCTAAAATAAACTATCAGTTACAAGAAAAGGCTCAACTTTCAGCATTCGAAGCGCTACTAAGTGATGCGGACAACGTAGTTTCGGCTTATCCTGATGATGCATCTAGCTGGATATGGCGTGGTATTATCAAATCTACTTTTGCCGGAGCTAAGGGAGGTCTAGGTGCTCTGTCCTTGGCTAAATCATCTAAGGTAGATTTTGAAAAGGCTATAAGCATTGACCCTAATGCACTGGAAGGATCAGCCTACACCAGCCTCGGCACGCTATATTTTAATGTACCTGGCTGGCCGATTGGTTTTGGAAATGATAAAAAAGCAGAAGAACTGCTTCTTAAGGCGCTATCCATTAACCCCAACGGTATTGATAGCAATTACTTTTTCGGTGACTTTCTTATTCAAGAGAAACGCTACCAAGAAGCCAAGACTTACCTGATTAAAGCAATGAATGCCCCAGCACGCCCCAATCGGCCATTAGCAGATGCTGGGCGCCAAAAAGAGATAGCAAAGGCATTAGCCATCGTAACTAAGAAGCTTTCCCACTAAAATCTGTTTAGATAGTGAAAAAACGATGCAGATACTGATAGTAGAAGATGACAGACCTCTAGCCCAGGGCTTGAAAATAGCGTTGCGAAAACAAGGCTACGCTGTTAATCATGTAGAAAGTGGTAAAGATTGCTTACATGTTGTCGCTACAGAAGACCCTGGAATTGTGGTTCTCGACCTAGGCCTACCAGATATAGATGGTCTTAAAGTGCTACGGGAAATCAGGGCAAAAAATGATTCTCTGCCGGTAATTTTACTCACAGCAAGAGACAGCACTGGTGATAAGGTAGCTGGATTAGACTGTGGTGCCGACGATTATCTTGCCAAGCCGTTTGAAATGACTGAGTTTCTAGCCCGATTAAGGGTTCTAGAACGTAGGCTTGGCACCTCTAAAACTAACCTGATTTCACTGGGTGATGTCGATCTTGATACAGCAGCCCAAACTGTGACTTTTCAGAAACAGCATGTTGAGTTTTCTAGACGGGAATATATGCTGTTAAAAAGCCTCATGGAAAACGCTGGCAAAGTGCTTACGCGAACAACACTGGAAAGCAAACTCTACAGCTGGGGAGAAGAAGTTTGTAGCAATGCACTTGAAGTACATATTCACTACCTTCGAAAAAAACTGGGGACTGATTTTATTAAAACCGTACGTGGTGTTGGCTATAAGGTCGATTCTATATGAGATCCACCAGGGTATTTCTTATTGTAGCTATCCTGGCCACTCTGACTCTATTTAACTTTTTAGCGGCACTTCAAGGTTATAATTCCAGCCTGAAAGAGGCAGAAAAACTGTTCGATAATCAACTACTCGATACAACTAAACTGATCTCTAATCTTCGCCCAAACAAAGATAAAAACAGTTTGACCCATTTAGACGATATGGCCTACCAGATATGGCGTCACAATGAACTTCTTGGTGCATCTAACAATGTTCAGGATAAACCTATTACTGATTTACACCCAGGTTTTGGATATGCGAACTTTAATGGTTATCGATGGCGAACATTGGTTTACTTTGATGCGATACAGGATCGCTGGATAATTACTGCGGAAAGAACAGACCTTCGATTCAGCTTGGCAGAAAACGTTATTATCAAAGCTGTATTACCTATTCTTCTAGGAATACCTCTGATTGGTTTCCTCATATGGTTTATTGTTAGCCAAGGGCTCAAGCCCTTAAAAGACCTGTCTGACCAACTAAAAAACAAACAGGTGCATGATCTCTCCCCTATCGAATTACCAGATCCTCAAAAAGAGTTGGAACATGTTATTTATTCCATCAACTCTCTTATAACACGATTGGGAACAGCACTTGAAAGAGAGAAACGCTTTACCGCTGATGCAGCTCACGAATTAAGGACACCCATCAGCGCCTTAAAAGTTCAGTTACACAACCTTAAAAATGACCCAACCTCAGGTGAAGAAACCTTTTTACAGCTGCAATCAGGTGTTGAAAGAATGCAACATTTGGTAGAACAACTACTATCTTTATATCGCTCAATACCAAGTGAATTTTCAAATAATTTTACACCTATAAATTTATACCAATTGGCGCAAGAAGTTATCGCCGAGCAACACCTCAGTTTTGAACAAAAACATCAATCATTGGAGCTTGCCGGCACAGAAAGTTTAATTAACGGTGACCTTTTCAGCTTACAAACCCTAATACAAAACTTACTGAGTAATGCCAATAAATATACACCTAACAATGGTAGCATTAAGGTCTCAGTTAGCAACCAGCCCGCCCAATTGGGCGACACGCCAAAGGTTTATCTCAAAATAGAAGATTCAGGGATTGGAATTGACCCTACTGATTACCATAAGGTCTACGAACGGTTCCAGCGTCTTAACAAGAAGGATGTAGCGGCAACACCTGGATGTGGCCTAGGATTAACTATAGTAAGCCACATCGTGGAACTACATGGTGGAAGCATCCATATATCACCTTCCAGCTTTTCTAGTGGAACGACATTCACTGTTCTGTTTAATGGACTCAACAAATGATATTTAAACAGGTATGTAAACTAGCAGTAACCGTCATCACCTTTCTTGGTATAGCGCTAGTAAGCCACTATGCCTTAGCCGCTACACCTGTTATTGAAATAAAAATTCAGAAGCACCTTTTTCTCCCAGAAACCATCGAAATACCGGCAAACACCAAGGTTAAGTTGCTGATCAATAACCTTGATCCCACTGCTGAGGAGTTTGAAAGTTACGAATTAAATAGGGAAAAAGTTATATCTGGTAACCGAAAAGCAGTTATCTTTATCGGTCCATTGCCCCCTGGAGAATACCCCTTTTTTGGTGAGTTTTACCCCAAAAAAGCTCAAGGTAAAGTGGTCGTGATTGAGCCATGATTTACGGAAACAAATCATCATGTTCCTGAATTCAGTCGTCCTAGTCCTTCAGGAAGCCTTAGAAGCCGCACTACTAATAAGTGTGTTACTGGTATTTTCAAAACACTACCAAATTAAACCACGCTGGGTTTTAGTCGCCATAGGTCTGGGTACACTGGGCGCATTGATTTTTGCTTTAAATATGGCTTCGGTGTCCGAATGGTTTGATTATGTGGGGCAAGAAGTCATCAATGCACTGATACAACTCTCCATACTTTTTTTATTAGTGTTATTAGTCTTACCGTTATCAATCAACAGCCCTTTTAAAAAACCCAGAGCTAACATGCTGAAGAGTAATTTTTGGATTATGGCCTTCATGGTATTGATTGTATCCCTGGCTATGACACGCGAAGGCTCTGAAATTTTTATTTATATAGGTGGTGTGATTAATCAACCCTCCTATGTTCAGCCGACACTTGCGGGATCAGGTATAGGTGCAGGTATAGGTATCAGTGCCGGAGTACTTATTTATTATAGCTTGCTTGGGTTACCTCGAAACAAAGTCACTGTAATCGGCCTATGCTTGCTCTCTCTTGT
>JALQUJ010000147.1 GCA_023263825.1 Porticoccus sp. | reverse complement strand
CAAAAGACAATATTAGCATATTTTGAATGCTCAGGTTGGCTGGTATCAACATAACACCTTCCACCAACAAGCCCAAACTATTCAGGGGCAGCTTCGCTATTCACTCTTTTTTGTATCTGGGGTGGTACTACTGGAGAAAGGGGCTGGAATAGCCCCCCCCGGGGGGGGGGTATTAGCTGAAACTAGCTAAGATTTAGATTACTTTTTAGATTAATTTTGAATGAATGCGCCAAAAAACCTAACGAAATTAAGGCGTTTCAGGCGCATTTTAGTATGAGTGGTGCCCAAGGCCGGACTTGAACCGGCACGGCTTACGCCACTACCCCCTCAAGATAGCGTGTCTACCAATTCCACCACTTGGGCAAAAGCTTGTTTACTTATTCTACTTTCTGTTTTTACTTCCAGGCTCACTTATTCGCCTGTGAAAGATGGAATTTCCTCAGTAGAAACTGTAGTTTCATCTTCCAAAACAGGAATATCACTAGTTGCATCACCTAAAGTTTCAACAGCAGGCAACTCAGATTCTAAAACTTCTTGCACAGCTTCCAGTTCAGGCAAAATCTCATCACCCACCTTGGCATTATCTTTGGCAATGATAGCCAAACCAAAACTGGTAATAAAAAATACTGTCGCAAGAATACCAGTGACCTTACTAAAGAAATTCCAGCCACCAGCACTACCCAATACAGTTTGCGACGCACCAGAACCAAAAGAAGCACCCGCTTCTGCACCTTTTCCTTGCTGCAGCAAAATCATGCCAATAATGGCCAGCGCGGTCAGCAGGTGAACAATTAATACTATTTTTTCCATGAGCTAAACTCAGCCAATTTTGTTAATAAATTGTTGTTGGTTTCTGTGTGCGATTACTGTTCACTAAAAAGCCATCCACTAACTAACAGTCATTCGCCAAACACTACGCCAACTTGCATATTTCACTAAATTCATTGGCGTCTAATGAGGCTCCACCCACTAGCGCACCATCAATATCCGGCTGCATAAATAACTCTGCAGCATTGGCAGCCTTCACACTACCACCGTATAAAATACGGGTTTTACCACCGGAATCACCTAACTGCTGGCGAAGGGCCAAATGTACTTCTTGAGCCTGAGCAGCACTTGCTGTCTTTCCTGTCCCAATTGCCCAAACCGGTTCATAAGCAATAACGGCTTCACAAATATTGCCTAAACCAACACGCTCTATGACCGCCTCTATCTGAGCTGCAACCACATCAAGGGTTTTCCCTTGATCACGCTGCTCTAATGTTTCACCAACACAAAGAATTGGCGTCATTCCTGCTGACTGAACAGCAGCAAATTTATGAGCAACTTGGTCATCAGTCTCACTATAGATATTTCGACGCTCTGAATGCCCCACAATGACGTACTGACAGCCAAAATCCCGCAACATATGACAGGAAACTTCTCCGGTGAAAGCACCAGAATCGTGCTCTGAAGCATTCTGTGCACCCACAGAAATACCAGAATCACCAATATTTGCTGCCACCAAAGGTACATAAATATAAGGAGGGAAAACTGCTATTTCTGCCTCACAATCAATTTTAAGCAGACTAGTAACCAAGTTAGCAACAGATTCTCTGTCACCATGCATTTTCCAATTACCAGCTACTAATGGATGACGCATTTACAAAGCTTCCCTCAGTACTGCTTCCAACCCAGACTACGGCTTCCAATGACACTATCTGTCCACACCTGTTCTACAAGGCTACAGTGCCAAAAAAGGGGCGCAATCTTAGCTGAGTTACATAAAACATACAACTAATGCACAGTCCTAAATCAATTCTAACGTATCGTTTTTCATACAATAAAATCAATATGGGATTTTGCCCAGTGAGCAAACAATCTAACCAACCTCACTTTTAACAACATCCGCCACTTCACGGACCAGCTTATCAACCAATTGTGCATCTTCCGCCTCGACCATTACCCGAACCAGCGGCTCTGTACCTGAAGGCCTCAACAACACCCGACCACGGTCTTTTAGCTCATCTTCTGCTGCTGCAACAGCATCCTGTATCACTGGAAAATCTGACAGATCAAATTTTTCTCCAATACGCACGTTGATCATACTTTGTGGGAATTTTTTCATCCCTTTCTTCAGTGTGTTAAGTGGAGTCCCAGTCTCACGCATGGCATGCAATACCTGCAATGCAGCTACAGCACCATCACCTGTTGTTGTTAAGTCACTGCAAATAATATGGCCGGAGCTTTCCCCCCCTAGCTGCCACTTTCTTTCACGAAGTGCTTCAATGACATAACGGTCACCAACTTTTGTACGTACAAAGGGTATACCTAGCTCTTTCAAAGAAACTTCCATACCCAGATTACTCATCAAGGTACCGGCCACGCCTGAACAACCACCATGCTCATGACGATATTTTGCAATAACAAATATCAGCTCATCACCATCGACAGCATGCCCTTTATGATCCACAAACATAACTCGATCACCGTCACCATCCAAGGCAACGCCCATATCTGCATTTTCTGCAACAACGGCATTTTGCAACAGTGCAGGCTGCGTTGAGCCACACGCCTCATTAATATTGAAACCATCCGGCTCTGCAGCCAACTCAACCACTTCAGCACCCAATTCACGGAAAACCTTCGGTGCAGTGCTATAGGTCGCACCATTAGCACAATCAACAACAATTTTTAACCCTTGCAAACTACTCCCGGTAGGCAACGTTCCTTTACAAAATTCAATATAACGCCCTGCTGCATCATCTACACGATGTGCTTTTCCAAGTTTTGATGAATCTTCAGTAACAATAGGGTTTTGCAAATATTTTTCGATGGATTCTTCTATATCGTCTGGCAGTTTAAACCCATCACCACCAAAGAATTTAATGCCATTATCATAATAGGGGTTGTGAGAAGCACTAATCACAATACCTGCCTGGGCACGAAAAGTGCGGGTCAGGTAAGCAATAGCAGGCGTAGGCATTGGCCCCAATAACGCCACATCCACTCCTGCCGCAATAAGCCCGGCCTCCAAAGCAGACTCAAACATATACCCCGACACCCGGGTGTCCTTACCAACCACAATTAGCTTGCGGCCTTCTGTTTGCTCACTAAAAACCTTGCCCGCGGCCCAGCCAAGCTTAAGTATAAAATCTGCGGTAATGGGGTGAGTTCCTACTCGTCCACGAATTCCATCTGTGCCAAAAAATTTTCTACCCATCACTTCCATCCTCTAAAACTTTTAATATTTTAAGTACATCTGCCGTTGCAGATACATCATGCACTCTCAGTATTCGGGCACCTCTCTGTGCCGCCAGCGTACGTTCTGAGCCATGATCAAACTCTCAAGTTTAAAAACGGCGCACACTAGCTTCCATATAAATTCTAAGAATAAAATTTATATGATGTTGAAGTGTGTACGACAAATTTTGGTAAGTGGTTTTGGTTGTTTTTACTATATTCGCATAATTAAAATAATGTTTTTTGAAAATGATAATATGAATTTTATCTTTTATACTCTTAG
>JALQUJ010000097.1 GCA_023263825.1 Porticoccus sp. | reverse complement strand
AGGTGATCCTGCTTTAGATGCTTTGGCAGGTAGCGGTAGCAGTTTGGGGCGTGGTGGTATGGTGACCAAGCTTCAAGCAGCTCGGCTTGCCGCACGTTCTGGTGCAAATACCATTATTGTAGGTGGGCGGGCTGAGAGTGTGCTGTCTCAGTTGGCCAATGGTGGAGATCTTGGAACACTGTTAGTTGCTGAAAAAGAACCTATTGCTGCCCGGAAACAGTGGTTGGCTGGGCACTTGCAAGTTCGAGGGTCTCTTACTTTGGATGCGGGTGCTGTGAGGGTATTAAGGGAACAGGGGAAAAGTTTATTGCCCGTGGGTGTTAAATCTATTTCAGGTAATTTTCACCGTGGTGATTTAGTGCTCTGTGTGGATGAGTCAGGTGTTGAGATTGGCCGAGGATTAGCTAATTATAATGCATCCGAAAGTGGTCAGATCATTGGCAAGGCTAGCCATCTAATTACTGATATTTTAGGTTACTGTGATGATGATGAATTGATTCACAGGGATAACCTTGTATTGGTCTAATTGGGTACTGGTTTAGCTGGCGTTAGCTTAGCTTGTGTTCGTTAAGAGAGCCCCACATAAAAAAACCGGCCTATAAGCCGGTTTTTTTATGTGGGGCTTTTTACTTATGGTAACAAGCCCCACGAATATAAATGCTAGCCAGCAGCAAGTGCCTTAACTTGGGCATTCAAACGGCTCTTATGACGAGCGGCCTTATTTTTGTGAATAATGCCCTTGTCAGCGATGCGATCAAGTACAGGTACTACGGCATTGTATGCAGCTTGTGCTGCTTCTACTTCACCGGATTCTATGGCTGCATAAGTCTTTTTAAGATAGGTGCGCACCATGGAGCGCAAGCTAGCATTGTGCTTGCGACGTTTTTCGTTCTGACGCGCTCTTTTGCGTGCTTGGGGTGAGTTGGCCACCTAACGTGCTCCTTTAAATATTTGGTCTATATATGAGTCTGAATTCAAGGCGCGGAAATATACAGTGTTTGTCCCTACTTATCAATATTCTTTGTACATAAAAGTTGTTCTGACATTTAGGGTATTACTGTCGTCATAACTATGGTTGTAGTTATTCATAATGTAATGCCAGCTATCATAACTGCTTCAAAATCACTATGATCCTTGTTCAAATGAATATTGTAGCTAAATAGCCAGAGATCTTAAGATTTTGCAGTATCAGGAAACAGGGCAAAAGACGGAATAGTTGTAGGAAGAATAGTTGGAAAAACAATCAGAAGAACAGGAAAAAAATCAGCAATCGCCTGTAAAGTCAGCAAGATTGCTACGCTCTAGTGGTGTCGTTAGCAGTATGACAATGCTGTCCCGAGTCATGGGGTTGTTGAGGGATATTGTTTTTGCTCGGGTGATTGGTACAGATGCCATGGCTGATGCTTTTTTTGTCGCATTTAAAATCCCTAATTTCTTTCGAGGTTTGTTTGCTGAAGGTGCATTCTCGCAGGCATTTGTGCCCGTTTTGGCTGAATACCGGGAAACAGGCAGCCAAGCTGCAGTAAAGGCACTCGTAGACAGAGTAGCAGGGGCTCTTGGATCCGTATTGATTGCGGTAACTGTGCTAGTGGTGATCGCTTCTCCAGTTATGACTGGGATCTTCGCCTTTGGGTTCTGGCTGGATCATCCCGATAAGTTTGCTGCGGCGAGCAGTATGTTAAGAATTACTTTTCCATACTTGATGTTGATCTCTCTCACAGGTCTGGCTGGGGCTATCCTCAATAGCTATGACCGCTTTGCTGTGCCGGCCTTTACGCCAGTGCTGTTAAATATTTCTATTATAGTGGCCGCTATTTTCGTTTCTCCCTGGTTTGAAGAGCCTGTGTATGCATTGGCTTGGGGTGTCTTGGCAGCGGGTGTTGTTCAGCTCATCTTTCAGCTGCCATTTTTAGCTCGTATTCATATGGTGCCAACACCCGCCATTGATTGGCGAGATGAGGGAGTCAAAAAAGTATTGCGATTGATGGCTCCAGCTATTTTTGGTGTTTCTGTCAGTCAGATAAATCAGTTGTTGGATACGATGATTGCATCATTTCTACCTACAGGCAGTATTTCCTGGCTTTACTACTCTAGTCGTTTATCTGAGTTGCCGTTAGGGGTCTTTGCTGTGGCTATTGCCACAGTGATTTTGCCGAGCCTGTCAAGACAGCACACGGCCGCTAGTTCAGAGAAGTTTAATGCCACTATCGATTGGGCATTGAGAATGATTTTGCTAATTGCAATACCAGCAGCATTGGCACTAATTATTTTGGCTGAGCCTATACTACTGACGTTATTTTATTATGGTGATGTGATTACTTCCCGTGATATGTCGATGGCGACTCTTAGTCTGCGTGCTTATGCTGTTGGGCTGTTGGCATTTATGTTGATTAGAGTTTTGGCTGCGGGATATTTTGCTCGTCAGGATATGAAAACTCCGGTGCGGATCGGTGTAATCGCGCTAGTTTCTAACATGGTGCTAAATATTATGCTGGCCGTTCCTTTACACATCTATTGGGGAGTTGGTCATGTTGGTCTGGCGTTGGCGACATCTTTGTCGGCCATATTAAATGCGGGCATGCTGTTCTTTGGGTTAAGAAAGCAGGCTATTTATACTCCGAAACCGGGTTGGCGGAAGCTTTTACTGATGTTGCTTCTCGGTAATATTGCCATGTGTTTTGCTTTATATGGCTTAACCTCGTTCCTTAATGATTGGGCCGGATGGCTGTGGTGGCAAAGGGCAACTTGGATGGGGTTGATATGCACTGTCGGTGCTGGTGTTTATCTTTTATTGCTCTTTGTTGGCGGTTTTAGATTGTCACACCTGAAGCATCACTAAAAGCTGAATGCTTCCATAGTTCTGCAACTATTATGGTTCGCTGGATAATGTACGTTATTAGCTTACTAATTTCGTCTACTAAGGCTATGAATTACCTGTTTTTAATGCCTCTGGGTAGGTATACTTTCGCCTTTATTTTTGCGATGTCAGCAGTCAGTGTCCGGAGAAAAAAGGCAGTTTATTCGTGGCTTGCATAATTTGAAGCCTGGCCGGGGTGGTTGCGTTGCAACCATCGGCTCTTTTGATGGCGTTCATCTTGGACACAGGGCAATTCTACAGCAGTTGATCGATAAGTCGGCTGAGTACGATTTGCCCTCTGTGGCCATCATTTTTGAACCACAACCACAAGAGTTTTTTTCCGGTGAGCAGGCGCCTGCTCGTCTAATGCGTTTGCGGGAAAAAGTGGAAGCATTTGTTGAGGCTGGGATTGATCAAGTTTTCTGCCTCCAATTCAATCGATTTCTTCGCAGTCTGTCGGCCAGTGATTTCATTGATCAAGTGTTGGTTTCTGGACTCAATGTCCGATGTCTTGTGGTTGGTGATGATTTTCGCTTTGGCAATGACCGCAGAGGGAATTATCAGTTACTGACTCAGGTGGGAAAACAGCACGGCTTTGAGGTGTTGGATACCCATACTCTGGAATATCAAGGGGAGCGTATTAGTAGCACCCGTATTCGTGAAGCTCTTGAGCAGGCAGATTTTGTTTTAGCAGAAAAATTGCTGGGACAGCCTTTTTGTATTAAAGGTCGGGTTGTGTATGGCCAGCGACTAGGTAGCCAACTGGGAATTCCAACGGCTAATGTTAATCTTCATCGCTATAGTGCACCTCTTAGTGGTGTTTATGTGGTGGAGGTGTTGCGGAACAGTCAGTGCCTTCCCGGTGTGGCAAATGTGGGAGTTCGTCCCACGGTGGGAGACTTGATTAAACCGGTTCTAGAGGTCCATTTGTTGGACTTTGATGAACCTCTCTATGGACAGAGAATACAAGTGGAGTTTAAAGCCAAAGTTCGTGAAGAGGCCAAATTTGCCTCAATCGAAAACATGGTTGAAGAAATTCATAACGACATTGCTATGGCTAGACGCTATTTTGCCCATTAAGTTTTCCAAATAGAACTGGAAAAATGGTTGAATAGAGCGAAACGATAAGTAAATGCAAAGCAAGCAAGTAAAAAGAATGTATTTAGAGAAGATGTTTAAGAAAAATGACTGATTATAAATCAACGTTGAATCTGCCTTATACAGAGTTTCCTATGAAGGCGAATTTGGCTCACGTTGAGCCAAATATGCTGAAAAAATGGCAGAGTTCAAAACTCTACGAGCAAGTGCGTGAACAGCGTCAAGGCAGGAAGAAGTTTATCCTGCATGATGGTCCTCCCTATGCCAATGGCAATATTCATATTGGTCATTCAGTCAATAAGGTACTGAAAGATATTGTTGTTAAATCGCGGACTTTGAGCGGCTTCGATGCACCTTATGTGCCTGGATGGGATTGCCATGGGCTACCCATTGAACACCAGGTAGAAAAGAAAATTGGTAAGGCCGGCGTTAAGGTTGACCACAAAATCTTCCGCCAAAAATGCCGTGAATATGCCCGTCGTCAGGTCGATGGACAAATGAAAGATTTTGTTCGTCTGGGAGTGTTGGGCGATTGGGGCAACCCCTATCTCACCATGGATAAACAGTTCGAAGCGAACATTATCCGTGCCTTGGGAAAAATTGTTGAAAACGGCCATTTGGTTAAAGGCTATAAGCCGGTCTATTGGAGCGTAGTCGGTGCTTCTGCATTGGCTGAGGCCGAAGTGGAGTATCAAGATAAAACTTCATTTTCCATCGATGTTGCTTTCCCTGTAGTGGATGAAAATGCATTTATCAGTGCCCTGAGTGGTTTTAGTGATGAAGGTAAGGGGGAAGGCGAGGTTTCGGTGGTTATTTGGACCACAACACCTTGGACATTGCCGTCTAACCAGGCAGTAAGTCTCAGTGGTGAATTGGATTATGTGTTGGTTCAGTGTGATTTAAATGGTAGTCTGCGCCGATTTATTTTAGCTGAAGCTTTGCTGGAATCTGTACTGGAACGCTGGGATGTTGAAGAACATCAGGTACTGGCTAAAGCCAAGGGCGAAGCCTTTGAAAACCTGTTGTTACAGCACCCATTCTATGATCGTCAGGTGCCTGTAATTCTTGGTGATCATGTGACCACTGAAGCTGGTACCGGTTGTGTGCATACTGCACCAGATCACGGTATGGATGACTTTGTGGTAGCCGCTAAATATGACATTAGCACACTGAATTATATCGACGATAACGGTGTATTCCGTGAAGATGTTGAGCGTTTTTCTGGACAGCATGTTTATAAAGTAGATGAACAAATTGTTGAGGTGTTAGAGCAACAGGGTCATTTGCTTTCCTGTGGCAAGATTACCCACAGCTATGCCCATTGCTGGCGGACTAAAACGCCATTAATTTATCGGGCCACGCCACAATGGTTTGTGAGCATGAATGAAAATGGTTTGTTGTCCAGAGCCAAGGAAGCCATCAAAGGTGTAGCCTGGCATCCTGATTGGGGGCAAGCCCGCATTGAAACCATGCTAGATAACAGCCCCGACTGGTGTATTTCTCGCCAACGCACTTGGGGTGTTCCTATCGCACTCTTTATCCACAAAGCTTCTGGTGAGTTACACCCAAATACGTCTGAGTTAATTGAGGCAGTGGCCACTCGTGTGGAACAGGATGGCATTGATGCCTGGTATGACTTGGATGCGGCTGAATTGTTGGGTGATGAAGCCGATCAATTCAGTAAGGTAACAGATACTTTGGATGTTTGGTTTGACTCTGGTGTTACTCATTCAGCAGTTCTAGATGCACGTGATCAACTTCAGTATCCAGCCGATCTCTATTTGGAAGGTTCCGATCAGCACCGTGGCTGGTTCCAGTCATCGTTAAAAACAGCCATTGCTATAAAGGGTAATGCACCGTATAAGGCGGTTCTGACCCATGGTTTTACCGTGGATGCAGATGGCCGAAAAATGTCTAAATCCATTGGTAATGTGATGTCGCCACAGAAAGTGGTGAATGATCAGGGTGCAGATGTTTTACGTTTGTGGGTGGCTGCGACTGATTTCAGTGGTGAGATGAGCGTATCTGATGAAATCCTCAAGCGTACTGCAGATTCCTATCGCCGGATTCGTAATACAGCTCGTTTTCTACTCTCAAACTTGAATGGTTTTGATCCGTCTACTGATTTGGTGGCAATGGATGACATGCTGTCCCTCGACCGATGGGCTGTGGATTGTGCAGCGAAATTACAACAGGAAATTTTGTCTGCCTATGAAAATTACCAGTTCCACCATATCTACCAGAAATTACATAATTTTTGTGTCACGGATATGGGTGGTTTCTATCTGAACATCATCAAGGATCGCCAATATACCTGTCAGGAAAATTCATTGGCAAGGCGATCAGCACAGTCGGCGATTTATCATATCGCAGAAGCTTTTGCTCGGTGGATAGCTCCGATCTTAAGTTTTACTGCTGAGGAAATTTGGGCCTTTATTCCAGGTGATAGGGACAGCTCTGTTTTCCTGGCTGAATGGTATTCGCTACCTACCGCTGATAATACAGCTATAACTGATAGCGATTGGGCGTTAATCGCTGAGGCGAGAAACGCCGTGAATAAAGTGTTGGAAGGTAAGAAGGAGGAGGACATACAGAAATCTTTGGAAGCAGAGGTTACCCTTTATGCAGACTCTGAATTACATGATGCCCTGGCAAAACTGGGTGACGAACTTAGGTTTGTTTTGATCACCTCTGAAGCAACGCTTAAACCCCTTGCTAGTGGTCAAGGTAGTACTGAAGATAGTGAGGCTACAGAAGTCAAAGGCTTACAGTTGGCTGTTGAAAAGACCGCGTATGCTAAGTGTGATCGATGCTGGCATCACCGCGAAGATGTAGGCATACATGTAGATCATCCAGAGCTTTGCAGTCGGTGTGTTGATAATGTTGAAGGTAGTGGTGAGAAACGGCAGTATGCTTAACGTTTACTTTACAACCATGCTGGATAATCGCTGTGAATGAGTGGTCTAAAGTTGGACGATGGTATTTGCTAGCTGTTTTGATTATTGTCCTTGATCAGTTGACAAAACAATGGGTTTCTTCCAGTTTTTCTTATGGAGAATCTTTAGAGCTGTTTCCTTTTTTAAACCTGACCTTAGTACACAATATGGGTGCAGCGTTTAGCTTTCTAAGTGATGCTGGCGGTTGGCAACGGTGGTTTTTTGCCATTGTCTCTTTGCTTGTCAGTGTGGTTTTAATCGTTTGGTTGTCCCGATTACCTGCCCGACAATATTTGTTGGCAACAGCTCTGGCTTTGGTTTTAGGTGGAGCAGTAGGTAATCTGTGGGATAGAGTATTTCTTGGTTATGTGGTTGATTTTGTTGTTGTATATTATCAAAAATATCATTGGCCAGCTTTTAATGTCGCGGACACTGCCATAACGATTGGTGCAATATTATTGATCTTGGAAAGCCTGTTTGTATCAAAAACAGATAGCTAGTATTAGACCGCTAATTTTAGATAACCAATCTTAGGCAATAAAAAGGCTAAGTAAAACGGATTGAATCTATGACTGAATTATCAGATGTTACTTTACTGCCCGTGGGGCCAGATACCAAAATAACACTTCACTTTTCGCTTGCATTGGAAAATGGATCCATTGTGGATACCAATTTTGATGGAGAGCCCGCTACCTTTGTTTTTGGTGATGGAAACCTTTTACCGGGTTTTGAAGAGGTATTAACGGGGCTTAAGCCAGGTGCTGAAGATGAATTTGATATCTCACCAGAGAAAGGTTTCGGGCAACATAACCCGAGTAATATTCAAGAATTTCCACGAAAAAATTTTGACGAAGAGGTGGATCTAGAGCCCGGCCTTATGCTGTCATTTGCTGATGCTAATCAAGCAGAACTGCCT
>JALQUJ010000026.1 GCA_023263825.1 Porticoccus sp. | reverse complement strand
ATATAATTGTTTAAGGAAGTACACAAGGTCAAGCGAACATCGCCGGTTAACTTTATAACATAGGCGCCATCGTGCTCTGATACCAGAATTTTTCCTGGTTCCACTCAAAATCCCCTGCGTAGAGTTAAAACCGTTACATCATCAGGTGCATCCTTTACCTGATCAACACCCAAACCCTCACATATTTCCTCAATGGAGGCATCTGATTTAGCTATAGTGTCAGAAATATATTGCTCTTTCTCTTTTAAAGAATCGCCTGGTAAAAATTCAAGCACCCCGTCAGATACCGTTACCATGGCGAATTTCTCAGGCAAGATTATTTCTTCTACATCCCAGCTACAATCGCTAAAAATACCTACTGGCTTACCCTTACCAGGAAGCATTCTTACATCACCATCTGAAACAAAAACAGGCATAGGCATATGGGCAGCTACAGAATAACGTAAGATATTTCGCTCCATATCAATACAGGCGGCAAAGATAGTCAGATGCTTATCTAAACCCAATGCAATAATTTGCTTGTTGATATGTTCAATGAAACCTTCGGGAGCCTTGGACATGACATTAATGTCATTTTGAGCCGTGTGCCTGCGAAGTATACGATTAAAAATAAACTTTAATAATACTGTCAAAAAGGCTGAAGATGCACCATGGCCTGAAACATCAGCGACGTAAAAAACTAAATAGCGTTCAAAAATCACGTTATATCCCACAAAATCTCCGCTCAGGTACAGTGACGGAGCAATCTTATGGGCTATTTCATAATCATTCTTTTTAAAAGGAGTAGAAGGTAACAAGCTGCTCTGGACCTGACGGCCAGCCATCTGATCCAATTCTAGAATACGTAGACTATCTTGGAGCTCCCGATTGGTTGTTTCCAGCTGCTCCCGGTATTTCCGATTTTGACGAACAAGGCATTTAAAATTAGAGGCTCTCTCTATAGCCTGACGAAAGCGTTTGTCTGCAAACGGCTTAATCAATACATCAGAGGCATTATTATGAAAAAATTTGGCAACTTCTCGTGGGTCTACTTCGGGCAAAATTGCCACATAGGCAGTATCAAGATCCAGGCTTGGCAGTAAACCAAATTTCTCCTGCATAAGATCCAGGGGAAGATCTACAACAACAACAGCAGGTTGCTCAAGTTTTATACTATCAATTGCTTGATCAGCGTCATCGAACGTCGAAACTTTCCAGTCAGTATCAACCACATACCGCTTCAGAGCCCGACAACCTTCCAAGCTATCAGTGACGATAAAAAGCTTGTCGTTACTATCCATAGGTTGTCCAGAGCTGTGAACTAAGGGATAGAACTGGCACCTACCCCCATTGCATTCACAACTTCTGATTATTTAAGTCTTAGACTTCACTCTAGCGGGTTTATTCGCCATAGTCCCCAAAGTCATCTTCTACATTACCATCTTTAAGTAAATACTCGCGACGTTGTAGATAAACATCACGAATAAAGCTGTATTTGTCACCTTTGATCAGCTCTTCTGCTTTAAGGAGATCAGCTCGACCTGAGACAACATCTACACCATAAATCTGATTCCGAGTAGGAACATGATCTATTTCAGAAATAGGATCTACCAGAAAATCGACGATTTTAGCTGGTCCATCTCTTAAAGTACTTGGCCCCAAGAAAGGCAGTACAACATAAGGACCTTCTTCAACACCCCAGACACCAAGGGTTTGACCAAAATCTTCGCCTTCATTTTTAGGCATACCCAAATCATCAGCTACATCAAAAAAGCCAACGAGTCCGATGGTTGTATTAACCAGGAAACGACCTGTATCGTTACCCGCTTGACGGAATTTACCTTGCAGTAAATCATTCACAACATTAACGATTTCGCCAACATTTGAGAACATTCTGCTTATACCATCTTCAACAGGGTCCGGAGTGATAGCTCTGTACCCCTTTGCGATGGGCTTTAGACTATAGGTATCGAGTGTATCGTTAAATACAAATACCTTACGGTTAAAGCCTTCCCACGGATCCTGAGTTTCTTCTGAAGAGTCAGCTAGTACCTGACCTGACAGTAAAACACCTGTTAATAACAACATTGTCCATTTCATTGGGCAATTCTCCCCCTCGTTTTGGCACTTCTTTTATATTTATAGGTATCTGACTTTATAAACATTTATTCAACCCGCGTACTTTTATAGGTAAAGCTTAACCGGCATTACAATGTCTACACCCTTAAAACCACGTGATTCTACACCCTCCTCTTTTTTAGGTATACAGAATCAGTAGCTGAAACGCCCTAAAAAAGCGTTTTATGCACAAAAAATGTACCCATAGCGCCTATTCTACACAGCTCTAGCTAATGAAATGCTAATTTCGTCATAAAACTGAAATATTGATATCACAAAATGTCGGCCATGAGTTAAAGGGCTGGCAGCTAACACCCCCCAGCCAAACCTCAGACAACGATTTAAAAGCCAGCAATAGGCTCAACAACTTTACTCAGAACGCCATTAAATAAGGATTGGAGTTTACAATGAAACGTACCGCAATTTGCTTAGCTGTTAGTGCATTAACCTTATGCCCAGTAACATTTGCAGGTGGCATGAAAGATACACCTGTTTCTGTGTCAGCCATCACTGCTGACCAACTGGAAAACGCCTCTGTGGATGACCTGAAAAAAATCATCCTGGCTTTATCCAACC
>JALQUJ010000023.1 GCA_023263825.1 Porticoccus sp. | reverse complement strand
GGCCGTTATGTTGAATTTAATCTGGTCTATGATCGGGGCACATTATTTGGGCTGCAAACGGGTGGTCGTACAGAATCTATTCTGATGTCACTGCCACCCTTGGTGCGCTGGGAGTATGATTGGCAGCCAGAGCCTGGTACTGCTGAGGCAGAGTTATACGATATTTACCTTAAGCCCCAGAGTTGGATTTAACAGGGCTGGATCTAATACAGCTACATCACAATAAATACATTGATTAAGCGGTAACAGTACCCATGACAGATAACTATGCCGTGTTTGGCAATCCAGTAGAGCACAGTAAATCTCCAGCTATTCACACAGCCTTTGCGGCGGCAACAGGCGAAGATATTGTTTACCAAAAACAGTTGGTGGATGAAGATGCCTTTGCTAAAGCTGCTGATGACTTTTTTGCTGCTGGTGGAAAAGGTTTAAACATCACTGTGCCGTTTAAGCAGAAAGCATACAGTTATGCGGCAAAGTTAACGGCCCGGGCTCGTCACGCTGGCGCAGTAAACACTTTGAGCTTGCAGAGTGATGGGATTATTTTGGGTGATACCACTGATGGTGTAGGAATGATCAGGGATATACAGGATAACCTTGGTTGGGAAATTCAAGGCAAGAAAGTTCTGGTACTGGGTGCTGGTGGTGCTGTTCGTGGTGTGCTAGAGCCATTACTGGAATTACTTCCACAGCATGTGGTGATAGCCAACCGTACCATTGATAAAGCCTTACAACTGTCCAAGGGCTTTGCCGAAATGGGTTATTTGCTGGGTTGTGGTTTTGATATGTTGCCTGGCCAACAATTTGATTTAGTGATTAATGGTACCAGTGCCAGCCTAGCGGTTGAGCTCCCTCCTCTTCCTGATGATTTGTTAGTGGCGGGTGCTGTTTGCTATGACATGATGTATGGAACTGAACCGACAGTATTTATGAACTGGGCTCAACACCATGGTGCATATGCTGTTGCCGATGGTTTGGGAATGCTGGTGGAACAAGCAGCGGAATCATTTGCTATATGGCGTGGTATCAGGCCAGAAACACAAGAAGTCATTACTGCCCTCAGGGGGCAGTAACTTTAAATAATAATTCTTTTTTTACTTTTTCGGACGGTGCCTGAATAATTAAAAGTTGGTATAAGTGACTAAAGGCCGTCACAAAATATGCAACTATTTTTCCTGCTCAGCAAGGTATTGATCCTTAAGCTTGACGTAGTTGCTGGGTGAGTAGCTGAAAAATTGTTTTTCTTTCTCTGTGAGTGCACGAACTTGTTTTGCTGGTGCACCTACATACAGATAACCTGTTTCCAGTACTTTTCCTGGTGGAACTACACAGCCAGATCCAATCATCACTTCATCTTCAACAATGGCTCCATCATTCACAATTGCACCATTGCCTACCAAAATACGATTGCCCAAGGTACAGCCATGCAAAATAGCACCATGGCCAATAATCACATCATCACCAATGGTTAATGGCCAACCACCGGGATTGAAGTCGCTGGCGTGGGTGATATGGAGCACAGCGTTGTCTTGTACATTGGAGCGGTTGCCAATAGTGATGTGGTGCATATCACCACGAATAACTGCGCCAGGCCAGACGGATACATCATCTCCCAGTGTAGTATCTCCGATAACAGTAGCAGCAGGGTCTATGTAGACCCGCTCTCCTAATACAGGTGTTTTACCCCAGTGAGATCGAACATTGTTGCTCATAATACTTTTTCCATGGTTGGTAATGCTTGGCGTTATAATAGCCGGACAGATAGAAGCCTCAAATGGTTTTGTTGCTTCTTTTTATTGGGCAAGTTTTATTAGATAAGAGTGAGATAAGGCCTAAAGATGTTTAAAGCTAAAAAACGTTTCATTGCAGGCGCTGTGTGCCCTCGTTGTAGTGAAATGGATAAACTTACCATGTACACCGAAGATGAAAAAGACTATCGGGAATGTGTGGGTTGTGGTTTTAAGGAGCAAATGCGCCTGCAAAGTGCACCGAAAGAACTGGATACTCGTGTGAATAAAACTAAAGAGGAGCGGGACGCGGAAGTTCAACCTGTAAAGTTGATTGATCCCGGTGAGTCAAATTAAGTGGGGTTGAATTAAGGGTAAATTTTTTGTGCAAGTTCTAATGAATCACAACTCGGAGAGTCTGCCCATTTAGCAGTAAATTAACAGAAAGATTATCGACCAAGCATGGCCAGCGTTGTAGGTCGCTTGCCCAACGTTGGCTTCTGTCTTCCCTGCAAGCATCGGGTAAAAACACAAGATCCCTGCTTTGCAAATTATCAATAATTAGTTGTACTGCCTGATCAAGCCGGTTTGCGAAAGGCTCACCGATCAGATGGTGGATGATCAGGTTTGATCGTGTCATATCCATAGGCACCAGCGGCGCGTTATAGGAAGACATGAATCGATCGTTCACTTCTTCAATGAGGCGATGTGCCAGATAAGATTCATCCATTAGTCCATTTAGCCCATCATGGCCATCAATCAAGCTGGGGGGGTTGTACGAAAAACTTTTTGGCAATGGTGATGACCGGTTCAGTATAGTCGGTGATATCGCACTCATTGGCGATAGCATCAACAGCATCAATAAATTCGGGTACCTGATCAATATAATGAATAATAAAGTTAAGCAGTGCTGGGACAATGTTTTCAGGTGGTAATTGAACAGCATGGTGAAGATTTTGGGCTCTGGCTTTTAAGAGGCTGGCAAGTTGACCAGTTGCTTTTTCGTGGGCTTTTGCAACAGCGATTGCTTGACGAATATTAACGGTATCCATATACCAAAACTAGTTGACGATAATGAAAAGGCAAAGAACATCTTTGCATAAAAATCAGGCTTTAATGATCAGTCAATAACTTTTTAGTGATTTGAAGGCGGGCGACCAGCTTTTTTGCCAGCTGTAATAAGCGAACATTCCCCCCATAGAGATACTGCGGATACCTAGAAATGAAAGATAGGCAATCCAGAGACCATGATTGCCCAGACTGCGAGTAAGAAACCATAAAGGTATAAAAATACCAAAGGTAGCCAATAGCATGGTGTCCTGCATCGCCCGTGTTTTACCCGAGCCGATAAAAATACCATCTGCCATAAAACAAATGACGCCAAGCAGGGGTAAGGGGATTAACCATGGCCAATAAGTCAGTGTCGCTTTGGATACAAACGGCAGGTCAGTGAAAACAGCAATAATTGTTTCTGGAAATAAGAGATAGATGAGAGAGGCAATACAAGAAATGCCTATTCCCCAAACGGTTGTTTCCAGACAAACTTGGTAGAAAGAGGGTAGATTATTTCTACCAATGGCATGGCCGGCAAGAGATTCTGCTGCATGGGCAAAGCCATCTTGGGTGTAAGCTACTAATAATAGAAGCTGCATTAAAATAGCATTAGCGGCTAATATTGTATCCCCTTGCCGTGCCCCCTGTGCGGTAAAAAAAGTCATGGTAAATACTAGGCAGGCTGTTCGGATAAACAGGTGGAGATTGATTCTTAAGAATTCTTTATATCTATGCCATTGTTTCAAATGAAGCCAATTAATGGCGCTATCCATTCCTTTTACGTGTTGGATAATCAGTGTGAGTGCGACTAAAAATCCAAGTAGTTCAGCGGTCAGTGAGGCATAGGCAGCTCCTCTGCTGTTCATGTCAAGGCCAATAATAAACAGAAAATCCAACCCGATATTAGCCAGATTTGTGAATAGCATAAGAAATAGTGTGGCTCTTACCCGCTGCAAGCCCAGCAACCAGCCGACAGCGCAGAGTGTTCCCAATGTTGCGGGCGCGGCAAAGATACGAATCTGGCAGTATTCCATTGCCAAACCGTATGCTTCATCAGAAGGCTTGATCAAATTCAGAATGGTTTTGAGTAGGGGTTGCTGAATAGTTACCAGCGTAATACCCAGTATTAGAGCCAGTAATAGTGACTGTGCCAGTAACTCCAGACAGCGGTTGTAATTGCCTGCGCCCCAGGCCCTGGCCGTTAGTCCAGTGCTTCCCATACGAAGAAAAGCAAATAGCCAAAAAAGCATGGTTAGTAAACTACTGCCCGCTGCCACAGCGGCTAGGAAGGTTGCCTGCTCCAGGTGACCCAGGATGGCGGTATCCACTAAACCAAGTAATGGAATACTGATACTTGCTGCGGTCATCGGTAATGCGATGGCCAATACTTTTTTATTCCGGGGTTGATTCATATCATGGACATTATCTGCGAGTTCATATTCTGACAGAAAAGGTTGACTAATGGAGTAGAGCCCTACGACTAAAGTTTGATATACTCCCGCCCTGCCTCTTGTCGGCACTGGATTTTTCGGTTGTTTGCAAGAGGGAGTAAAAAAATGAACGATAATTTACTGGAGATAGGCGATGTCAAGAAGAGCAAGTATGCTTTTCGCGCTTGTGCTTGCCCCTGTTTTGGCACTGATTAGTTCAGGAAGTGCCTTGGCGGAAGAAGCTCAGCGTTGGGCGGTGAATCTACCCAAGGGGGTAACCCCTGTAAGCAACGCAATTTACGATATTCACATGATCATTTTTTGGATTTGTGTGGCTATTTGTATCGGGGTTTTTGGTGTCATGTTTTACAGCATGTATGCCCATCGAAAATCACGTGGCGCAGTTGCTGCAAATTTTCATGAAAACACAACGGCTGAAGTCGTGTGGACTGTCATTCCTGCATTGATCCTTGTGGTGATGGCTATTCCAGCAACTTCAACGATTATTCAGGCTTATGACACATCTGAAGCTGAGATGGACATTAAAATCACCGGCTATCAGTGGAAATGGCAGTATGAGTATTTGGGTGAAGATGTCGCCTTTATGAGCGAGCTGTCTACACCAGAGTCTGAAATTTACAACACTGCACCAAAGAGCCAGTACTATCTCCAAGAGGTGTCAGAGCCGCTGGTAATCCCAGCTAAAACTAAAGTGCGTTTTCTAATTACAGGAAAAGATGTTATCCATTCTTGGTGGGTACCTGACTTTGGTGTGAAGAAAGATGCTATTCCCGGTTATGTTAATGAGAGCTGGACTTTCGTCGAAGAGCCAGGTGTTTATCGTGGCGAGTGTGCGGAGCTTTGTGGTAAAGGGCACGCTTTCATGCCCATCGTAGTGAATGTGCTCGAAAAAGAAGAGTACAACGCTTGGTTAGGTGAGAAGAAAGCTGAGGTTGCTACAATTCGTGAGCTGGCCAAGAAAACCTTTACGAAAGAAGAGCTGATGGCTAAGGGTAAAGAAGCTTATGAGCGCTCTTGTGCCTCTTGTCATATGGGTAACGGTGAAGGTATTCCCGGTGTATTCCCAGGCTTGAAAGAAGGTTCTGCGGCAGTTGGCCCATTGGAAAATCAGCTTGACATCATTGTCAATGGTGTTGCCGGTACAGCGATGCAGGCATTTGGTGGTCAGCTTTCAGAAGTGGATCTGGCAGCCATCATTACTTATGAGCGTAATGCTTGGGGTAATGACACTGGTGATGTGGTTCAGCCCATCGACATTCTCAAATTCAAACAAGGTCAATAAGGGAGGATTAAGTCATGGCACACGGTCCCGCTAAAGGTATTGGCCGCTGGCTTTTTACCACTAACCACAAGGACATCGGTACGCTTTACCTCTGGTTCAGCTTTGCTATGTTCCTGTTGGGCGGCTTTTTTGCAATGGTTATCCGCGCTGAGCTTTTTGAGCCTGGCATGCAAATTGTTAAGCCCGAATTCTTTAACCAAATGACAACTATGCATGGCTTGGTGATGGTGTTTGGTGCCATTATGCCG
>JALQUJ010000121.1 GCA_023263825.1 Porticoccus sp. | reverse complement strand
TCACGCTGGAAGATGGTTCCACCGTAGACCTGAAAGGGAATGAGGAAGTGGAATACGACGGTGAAATGCATACCGCAGCCAACCTCTTCGATGCCTTGAAAGAAGGCTACTACGGAAAATTCTAATTGGAACCTCTTTTGGAAACATAATTGGAAACACAGACATGACTGTAAAACTAGATCAAAAAATCGTGGGCTATAAGGTGGTATCACCCTCCAATGACGAGTCCATTCCTGAGGGCCAAGCTACGCCCCAGCCCTCGGAGCAGGAGCTGGAACGTGCCATTGAGCAGATGACCGAAAATGTCAGCCGCCCAGAAGAGCTTCACGGTTCTACCTATAAGGTCAAAACACCGCTATCGGATCATGCGTTGTATATCACCATTAATGATATCGTTTTGAACCCTGGTACCGACCACGAACAACGTCGCCCTTTTGAAGTATTTATTAACTCGAAAAATATGGACCAATTCCAGTGGGTAGTTGCACTGACTCGGGTTATTTCTGCGGTGTTCCGTAAGGGTGGTGACTGTACTTTTTTGGCAGAAGAGTTGAAAGCAGTATTTGATCCACAAGGTGGTTACTTCAAACGCGGTGGTAAATTTATGCCATCGTTGGTGGCAGAAATTGGTGAAGCCATTGAAGATCATCTGACCAAAATTGGCATGATGAAAGAACCTGAATTGGGCGATCACCAGAAGGAGATTTTGGCAGAAAAGCGTGCTGAATATGAAGCCGCAACCAAGCCTGTATCAGCAGCGACTGCTGCTGCAGTATCCAGTGAAGCAAGTCCTTTTCCGGAGACAGCGCAATTGTGCCATAAGTGCATGACCAAGGCGTCCATTTTGATGGATGGCTGTATGACCTGCTTGAATTGTGGTGATTCCAAGTGTGGTTAGTAGCAGTATGACAAAGAGACTCTAAGTGCGGGGAATAATAGCAATAAAATCCGTATAAACCCGTACTGGGATGGGGTTGGACCGGGCTTTGCCCGGTTTTTTTTCCTAAAAATGGTAGCTTTTTTGCTTAGCTTAAGTTTTAGATTTTAGTGCATCGAGAACGCTGTGAACCACTCCCTCTGGTGATTGCTGATCACAGTGAATGACGATGTCAGCGTATTGGTTATAGAGCTTACTGCGCTCAATAAATAAATCATCAAAACTTTGCTCCGGATGTTTAGCAATACCGCGAGTTTCATAATCGTGGATACGTTGCTCAAGAGTTTGAAGCGGTGTTTCAAGGTAGACAACAATCCCATTTTTTTTCAGATGGGCCATTCCTTTTTCGCTGTAAACAGCGCTTCCGCCAGTGGCAATGACAGTGTTGTTGATATCAATATGAGTAAGGACAGATTCTTCGATCTTACGCAGTTGTAGGTAATCACTGCTATCCATAATCCGTTGAAGGGTTTCTCCCTCACGCACTTGAATCAGCACATCGGTATCCACAAAATCTTTGCCCAGGGCTTTGGCTAGTAAAATTCCATTGGTACTTTTTCCTGCACCGGGCATGCCGATTAATACAAGATTATTTTTCACAAACTAATTTTCCTATATTTTGGAGTTCCATCATCACAGTGATGCCTTAACAAATTCCATTAACCGTGAAATGGCTTCACTGGATTCACTATTTTGATGAATTAAGCTGATACCCACTTTACCTAGTTTGGGCAGCTTTTCAGAAGGTTTCAATATACGCAGGTTCTCGGGCACAGTACTTTTCGCTAATACGGTGACGCCAAGGCCTTCATCAATGGCAGCCTGAATGCCTGTGAGGTCGGGAATGGTATAAACAACACGCCAGTCATATTGATTGTCCTTTAGCCGCTCGGCCCCACGTTGACGATATATGCAGCCTTCGGGCGCTACGATTAGAGGCAATGGTCGTTGCAGATGGGCATCGTGGTCGGTACCGGTGACCCAGACTAAATCATCCTCCTTAACCAGGTTGTCTCCAGCGACAGTAGGGTCGTCGTGTAGGGCAAGAATTAAATCATAGCTGTGGCGTTCGGGCTCTGACAACAGTTGCTTGCTCAATGCACAAGTCACTTCCAAGGTGACATTGGGATAGGCCTGGGCAAAACGGCCGACAATTTTTGGCAGCAGTGTGGTGGCAAATTCACTGGGAATACCAAAATGAATTTTGCCGCTGACAGATGTTTTACTGAACTGAGCAACAGCTTCGTCGTTAATCGCTAATATTTGTTTGGCATAACGGAATAGTAGTTGCCCCGAATGGCTGAGTTCCAGTTGCTGGCCACTTCGAATTAACAGAGTTTGTTCCAACAGCTGTTCTAGCCGTTTGATTTGTAAACTAATGGCAGGTTGCGAGCGTCCCAGCCATTCAGCGGCCTGGGTAAAACCACCCAGTTCGATGACG
>JALQUJ010000080.1 GCA_023263825.1 Porticoccus sp. | reverse complement strand
AGAACCCCTATACAGCGGATTTCAATTCATAAGCTGCTAAAAACCATCAGTTTTTCTTTATTTCCCAGCTGTTGCGTACTCTGTGGGACAGAATCAAATCGCCCCATCGACCTTTGCCAGCACTGTGAAAACGGCTTCCCTCACAATTATCAATGCTGTGTACACTGCTCCATTCCCCTTATAAATAATAATTGCTGTGACACTTTATGCGGTGAATGTATCGCGAATCCCCCGGCTTTTGACCAGTGTATAGCCCCATTACGTTATGAATTTCCCATTAGTACGCTAATCAACCGCTTTAAACATCAGGGCCATTTCTGTAACAGCAGAGTGTTAGCTGATCTACTGCTGGACCGTCTTTCCAGCAGTCAATCCACCCAATCCAAGAAAACTGAACCGGGTATAGAGGAGCAAAGCCTGCCTGAACCAAACTTGCTTGGGCCGACAATTAAATATAAGCGTTGACAATAAGCTGCTCACACGTATTAGAAATACGCCACCCCAGCAACAATTACGACGTAAACAACGACAAAAAAATCTCAAGGGCGCCTTTCAGGTAAACGACACTCTGAATGGGCAACATATCGCCCTTATTGATGATGTCGTCACAACGGGCAGCACTGCCTCTGAATTAGCACGATTGTTAAAAAAAACCGGGGCATCAAGAGTGGATGTATGGTGTTTAGCGCGAACGCCACTGGAAAAATAATGGCCCCGCCACGATAATGCTAAAACTTTCTATGAACCAAGATATGTTTCCCTATGGCTTCACCTTCTTTGACACCTGATCGTTTGAAACAGTCATCTGGTTTAACAAAACCGTTATGGGACCAAATTCAGCAAGAAACCCGCTCTATAGCAGAATCCGAGCCTGTTCTCGCCAGTTTCTTGCAAGCCACCATACTCAAACACGATTCTCTGTTGTCTGCCCTGAGTTTTCTATTGGCAGAAAAACTGACCTGCGAAACAACACCGGCCCTCACCTTGCAGGAAGTGTTTAATGAAGCCTTCAATTCAGATCCGTCTATTTCAAATTCAAGCATTGAGGTGCAAGTCAATGAAGATCTTTGCGCTCTAAACCAAAGAGACTCCGCTTGCCAGGGGCCGTCATCCGCATTTTTGTATTACAAAGGTTTCCATGCACTACAGGCATGGCGTGCTGCTCATTGGCTGTGGGAAAACAACCGCAAATCATTAGCCTTGGTTTTGCAAAACCGTATATCCGTCACCTTTGGTGTCGATATTCACCCCGCCGCAAAAATCGGCAAAGGAATTATGTTTGATCACGCTACCGGGATCGTTATTGGCGAAACAGCAGTAGTGGATGACTGTGTATCTATATTGCAGTCCGTGACCTTAGGCGGAACCGGAAAAAAATCTGGCGACAGACACCCCAAAGTTCGTCGTGGTGTTTTAATAGGCCCCGGTGCAAAAATACTGGGCAATATTGAAATTGGTGAAGGCTCTAAAATTACTGCCTCCAGTGTGGTATTGAAAGATATTCCGCCCCACTCCTTAGTGGCTGGTGTTCCAGCAGAAGTGGTTGGCACCTTGGAAATAGAGTCTCCAGCAGAGCAAATGGATCAAGGTTTAAGCGGTTGCGGTAGCAAAAGCCCATCTTAATAGAATCTCTCTTGGTAGAAACTCTCTTGGTAAAACCTGTGCCTGGAAATTATTTCAATTTTTTAAGGAAAAAGACAAATGTCCAAATTAAAAAATCAAGCCGAACTATTAAAAGAAGCCCTAAGAGTCGGCATGATTTACGCAGAAAAACGCGGTGTCGCAAAGTTTGATAAAACTGATTCTGCAAAAGATAAAATTGAATACGTCTATCGCCTCCTCGCCCACGACAAACTGATTCAACCATTAGCAAAAGCTCAGCTGGACGTACCCCATATGAAACACAAACTCGCCATGTGGATTTCCAAACAGCTACCGGAAGGTCATGAGCTTTTGAAATAATAAATTATTAAAACCATTTATTAATAAAGCCGTCTATTAGTAAAAATACCTAATAATAGAAAACACCCTACCGAGCTAAATATAGAATAGCTTTATCTATCCCCTTTAAAACATTTCTCTCGCCACAAGAACTAATGCTTTAAACAGGCCCAAGAAATGATGAAAACAGACAACGTCCTTCGAAATAGTATTCTTACCGCCACCGCCTTTGTGGTTTTAATCTGGTGGCTAAAAATATGTGAAGTCACGTTTGGCTGGAGCCTTCATGGTTTAGGTATTTACCCACTCAACCCCAACGGGCTTATTGGTATTATTACCGCGCCACTGATTCACGGCTCCTGTGGGCACATAGCCGGAAACACCTTAGCCCTACTGCTACTAGGCAGCATTCTGCTTTATGGCTACCCCAAATCGCGGTGGTGGACCTTATCCATCATTTGGCTGACATCCGGCATCGGCGTGTGGTTATTTGCCCGTGAAACCTACCACTTTGGGGCCAGTGGGCTAACCCACGGTATGTTTTTTTACCTTTTTGTTAACGGAATATTGCGGCGGGATAAACGTTCTATTGTCCTGCTTATGGTCGCCTTTTTTATGTATGGCGGCATGTTGTTAACCATCTTTCCCCGTGAACCCGGCATCTCTTATGAGTATCATTTTTTTGGTGGTTTAGGCGGAACACTTTGTGCTTTTATTTTTCGAGAGTGGGATCCAAAACTCAAGGAAGCCAAATACTCCTGGGAACAACAAACTGGTGACGGTTATGTGATTGAAGAAGAAGATTTAATTATTGGTGATCAATGGATGACAGAAAAACAAAAAGAAGAAGCGCGACTAAAACAAGAAGAAAACATTGAAAAAAGTTACGCAGAACGCTTTAAACGCTCGGATTATTCAAGTCAAATTACGGATATTATTTCAGATAAATCAGAAGAATAATGCTTATTCCATATTAGGCAGAAATTGCCAAAACACAAATAGCAGAAAAAACCACAAGGCGCTCAATAAAGTCTGATTGCTAGTATGCAAAACCCATTATCATGTGACGAATATACATACCTAAAATTGAGACAGTTACAAATAAAAAATAGATTGATGAATAAATTTTGGCTTTCCCATTTTTCTCTGCTGGCTTAATCATTTCCTTTTGTCTATTAACACCAAAAGAACCCGTGCCTACGGCGTCAGGTTGCTTGCCTTATTAGCTTTTTTAATTAATTTCACTCAAAGGGTTTACGAACTAATTAGACGGCGTCAAATTACCGTCTAACGTTTAAGACGGAGTCGAGAGCCGTTTAATGAGTGAGCGCAACTATTCCTTAACGGGATTAAATCAGTTTCTAGATTATGCCTTAGAAAAGGGCTTAATGAAAAAAGAAACTGCAGCAGGAAGAAAAAGGGCTGCAAATCAGGTGCTTGGTATACTTGATGACCATGAGCTTCAGGATTTAAGGATGGTAGACTTGGAGGCTACGGCTAGTAGGTTTGCTATTTTACAAGGCTCTAATTTTAAACCTAGCAGCTTACAAGTTTATGTTAGCCGGACAAAATCTGCCGTTCAAGATTTTATTTCCTACGTAGATGACCCGATAAACTTTAAGAGCTCAGTCAATATACGGGCTAATCCAACTAATGGAAATAGCAAAAAAACTAAAAAAAACATAAAGATAGCACTACTCCTGCTGCTCCTTCGGATAAACCGGCTGATAGTATCCACCACGGGCACAGCCAAAACGTACATTCACAAGCGCCCGGAACACTTGTATTTCCGGTTCCGATACGCCCGGACTTGATAGTTAACATTGCAAATATTCCGAGTGATTTGACAGAAGCAGAGGCAGCAAAGGTTGCCGCAGTAATCGCGGAAAAAGTGCATTTTTAGAGGTGCCCTTAAGCTAAATATTCATTAATCACTTGTAAAAATGCCGGGCCATATTTATCCAGTTTCCGCTCACCCACACCACCTAACTGACCAAACTGCTCCAAAGTTTGTGGCACGGTGACACACATCTCTTGAAGGGTACGATCATGGAAAATAATATAGGGCGGTATGCCCTGCTCATCGGCCAATTCCCTGCGACATTCTCGTAGCGCTTCCCACAATGCGGTATCCATATCTTCGGGAAGGTAGGTTTTAGTCAGGCGCTTAGCCTCTTTCTTCTTAATATCACGACGCAGTTCAATTGGCTCTTCACCACGCAGTAAGGGTCGACATTTTTCCTCCAACCGCATCGCGCCAAAGCGTTCCATATCGACACAGAGATAACCCCGGGCAACTAACTGCCGAAACACTGAACTCCATTGATTATTATCCAGTGATTTGCCAATACCGTAGGTAGGCAATTGGTCGTGCCCATACTGTGAAATTTTATCTGTCTCAGCACCCAGTAATACATCCACCACATGCTTGACACCGAAACGCTGCCCGGTTCGATAAACTGCACTTAAGGCCATTTGTGCAGCCTCGGTGCCATCCCAGGTATCGACTGGTTCCAAACAGTTATCACAATTACCACAGGGTTCGGGCAGGTCATCGCCAAAGTAATTGAGTAACACTTGACGGCGGCAACTGGTAATTTCGCATAAGCCCAACATGGCATTCAATCGATGCTGTTCAGCCCGTTTATGTTCCTCACTGCCATCAGAACCTTCCATCATCTGCCGCAGCTTAATCACGTCCTGAAGGCCATAGATCATCCAGGCATCGGTAGGCTCACCATCACGGCCTCCACGGCCTGTTTCCTGATAATAGGATTCTACAGTTTTGGGTAAATCCAAGTGAGCGACAAATCGTACATCCGGTTTATCAATGCCCATGCCAAAGGCGATAGTCGCCACCACAATAACGCCCTCTTCCCGCAAAAAACGGGATTGGTGATCTGCACGGGTCTCGGAATTTAAACCTGCGTGATACGGTAGTGCCTTAAAGCCTTGTTCTTGCAACCAATAGGCAGTCTCTTCGGTTTTTTTACGGGAGAGACAATAAATAATACCTGCATCTTCAGGATGTTCATCTTTCAAAAAACGCAGTAACTGTTGTCGAGCATTGTGCTTTAAGGCAATACGGTAACGAATATTGGGGCGATCAAACCCGGCAATAAACTGGCGAGCTTCGCCCAAATCCAGACGATGAACAATTCCAGTGCGAGTGCGTTCATCAGCCGTGGCCGTTAGCGCTATGCGTGGCACATCGGGATAATGCTCATGCAAAATACTGAGGAAAGTACTATAGCACCACCTATAAATGTTAATAGAGGTGGGATTTCATTAAAAATTAAGAATGTTTGAAATATCCCGAAAATTGGAAACAAAGTATAAAAAGGC
>JALQUJ010000048.1 GCA_023263825.1 Porticoccus sp. | reverse complement strand
TAGGATTAATGGCTTAATGCCTGTTTTATTTCATCTAATTATCATCGGGTCATCGATAGTTGATGGAACCGAGTAAGGTTTTCCATCGATTACTTGCCGATTTATCTCGGTCCCCTTTTATTATTTGTTTTGGGCACTCCTTTAAGGCAACTGTTGTCAGTCAGATAACAGTTGTAAGCTAGAGAAAGTTAGAGAGACGCGCCAGAGTTATAAACTATCGATAGAGTGAATGTTATGCAAAGGTCGAATAGATACTGCATCCGATCTCCAGTAATCTTAGTGTTATAACTTACAGCTAAGAAAATAATAGCTAACGACAACAAATAAACACGGTGTATATAAAAGGGAGCATCTTATGTCCGAGGTTCAAGTTCACCCTGTCCACACAGATTTTGCCACTGATGCATACATTAATGCTGAAACTTATCAGCAGATGTACCAACGCTCTATCGAGGATGCAGATAATTTTTGGTCAGAGCAGGCAGAACAGTTTCTTGATTGGAAACAGCCCTGGAGCCATGTCAAAAGTTTTGATTTTCACACTGGAGAAGCCAACTGGTTTACCGGTGGCAAGCTTAATGTGACAGTTAATTGTATCGACCGTCACTTGTCCCAGCGTGGAGAGCAGACGGCCATTATTTGGGAAGGCGACAATCCCAATGAAAGTGAACATATTTCATATAACCAGCTAAGCGAAAAGGTCAATAAACTGGCCAATGTGCTGAGATCGAGAGGCGTTAAAAAAGGCGATAGAGTTTGTATTTATATGCCAATGATCCCAGAGGCGGTGTATGCCATGCTGGCCAGTGCTCGTATAGGTGCAATTCATTCAGTGGTCTTTGGTGGGTTTTCCCCCGATGCATTGAAAGATCGTATCCTGGATTCTGATTGCCAGGTTGTGATTACTTCTGATGAAAGCCTAAGGGGCCGCAAACATATACCGTTAAAGGCGAATGCTGATAAGGCAATAACGAGTTGCCCTAATGTACATACCTGCTTGGTAGTTGAACGTACTGGTGGCTCCGTTGAGTGGACCGATGGACGTGACGTTTGGTATCACGAAGCGGAAGCAGGCGTTGATGCCAATTGTGAACCAGAATGGATGGATGCCGAAGACCCTTTGTTTATTCTTTATACCTCGGGTTCAACGGGCATGCCTAAAGGTGTATTACACACCACGGGTGGTTATTTGTTGCAGGCAGCCATGACCCACAAATACGTCTTTGATTACAAAGAAGGCGATGTGTACTGGTGTACAGCCGATGTGGGATGGGTAACGGGCCACAGCTATATTGTTTATGGCCCCCTTTGTAATGGTGCCATCACATTAATGTTTGAAGGTGTTCCCACTTACCCTGATGCCTCTCGCTTCTGGCAAGTAGTCGATAAACATCAGGTGAATATTTTCTATACAGCACCCACTGCGATTCGTTCGCTTATGGGAGCCGGTGATGACTTTGTTACAAAAACCAACCGTAGCTCATTGCGTCTGTTAGGGACAGTTGGAGAACCAATCAACCCTGAAGCCTGGGAATGGTATTACCGTGTAGTGGGTGATTCTCGTTGTCCTATTGTTGACACCTGGTGGCAAACAGAAACAGGCGCACATATGTTGACGCCATTGCCCGGTGCCCACGATATGAAGCCTGGTTGCGCTACAGCACCATTCTTTGGCGTGGAACCGGTATTACTGGATGGCGAGGGAAATATCATAGAAGGCCCTGGAGAGGGGAACCTGGCGATTAAATCCTCATGGCCATCACAGATTCGTGGTGTCTACGGCGATATGAATCGTTTTAAAGAAACCTATTTTTCTGCGTTCCCTGGTTATTACTTTACCGGTGATGGCGCTCGTCGTGATGAAGATGGCCACTACTGGATTACCGGTCGAGTAGACGATGTACTGAATGTTTCAGGCCATCGAATGGGGACAGCTGAAGTGGAAAGTGCCATGGTACTTCACCCTGATGTGGCAGAAGCTGCTGTTGTTGGTTGTCCGCATGATATTAAAGGGCAAGGCATATATGCCTATGTCACGTTAATGGATGGAAAAGAACCTTCAGAGGATCTTCGAAAAGAATTAGTTGGGTTATGTGTTAAAGAAATTGGCCCTATTGCCAAACCTGATTTAATTCAGTGGACTCCC
>JALQUJ010000151.1 GCA_023263825.1 Porticoccus sp. | reverse complement strand
ATTCGAAGCAGGATTCGGAATCAACTGCTCAGCCAGAGATTACAGCTAAACAAGTAGACGCACTTAAAGTCATCGCTGATGAGCGTAGTGATACGGTTAAACAGTACTTAATTGATAAGGGCGTGAAAACGGGGCAGGTTATTCTTTGTGAAGATCAGTTTGATCAAACTAACAAAGGGTTGCCGCAAAAGAATATTGCTATTTAGTCCGTGCAGATCCAAGCAAATAAATGTAAGTCGTGATGAATAAGAAGGACTGATGGTCTTACTATGACAGAAACAACAATGATTAATGATGCCATTGAGCAGATTTCCCTGAGAGGTTATACCGAGAAAGCCTACCTGGATTATTCCATGTATGTCATTCTCGACAGGGCATTGCCCAATATTGGTGATGGTCTTAAACCGGTTCAGCGGCGCATTATCTATGCCATGAGTGAGTTGGGCTTAAAATCTACGGCGAAATATAAAAAGTCTGCCCGTACCGTCGGTGATGTGATTGGTAAATTTCACCCCCATGGTGACAGTGCCGCCTATGAGGCCATGGTCTTAATGGCTCAGCCATTCTCCTATCGCTACCCCTTGGTGGATGGGCAGGGTAATTGGGGTGCGCCAGATGATCCCAAATCCTTCGCGGCAATGCGTTATACCGAATCAAAACTGGCAAAATTTTCTGATGTTTTGTTGTCTGAGTTAGGTCAGGGAACCGTCAATTGGAAGCCAAATTTTGATGGCACCATGGAAGAGCCGGAAATTTTGCCGGCCCGGGCGCCCCATGTATTGCTCAATGGCACCACGGGTATCGCCGTGGGCATGGCTACAGATATTCCTCCCCATAACTTAAGGGAGGTGATTAGTGCCTGTATTCACCTTTTGGAAGCCCCCAAAGCGACGTTGGAAGAATTATGTGAGCACATTAAGGGACCGGATTATCCTACCGAGGCAGAAATTATCACGCCACGCTCTGATATTCTGAAAACCTATGAAACCGGACGTGGTAGCTTAAAAATGCGTGCCGTTTGGCATAAAGAGAATGGTGATATCGTGATCACCGCATTGCCCCATCAAGCTTCTGGCGCGAAAGTGTTGGAGCAAGTGGCGGCTCAGATGAATGCTAAAAAGTTACCAATGGTATCAGATTTGCGGGATGAATCTGATCACGAGAACCCAACTCGACTGGTGATTGTTCCCCGTTCCAATCGTATTGATACCGAAAGCCTGATGGATCATTTATTTGTCTCTACAGATTTGGAAAAAAACTATCGCATCAATATGAACATGATTGGTGTGGATGGCCGGCCAGAGGTAAAACCACTCAATAAAGTGTTGTCTGAATGGTTACGCTTCCGCTTGGATACCGTGCGTCGGCGGTTGACCTACCGTTTGGATAAGGTGGAAAAACGACTGCACTTATTAGATGGCTTGTTAATAGCTTTCCTCAATATTGACGAAGTCATCCATATTATTCGAACCGAAGATGAGCCCAAGCCTGCATTGATAGAGCGATTTGGTCTGAGTGAAATACAGGCTGATTATGTTTTGGATACCAAGTTGCGACAGCTGGCGCGACTGGAAGAAGTTAAGATTCGGGCAGAGCAGGAAGAACTGGCAAAAGAAAAAGATGAGTTAGAGAAAATTCTTGGGTCAAAACAAAGGTTAAAAACCTTGGTACGAAAAGAATTATTGGCAGTGGCTGATGAATTTGGAGATGATCGCCGTTCGCCGTTAATGGAAAGGGGAGAAGCAAAAGCCTTTAGTGAAACCGACCTAATGACTTCGGAGTCTGTAACTGTTGTATTGTCAGAAAAAGGCTGGATGCGTTCTGCCAAAGGTCATGATATTGATCCTTCTTCCTTAAATTATAAATCCGGTGATGATTTCCTTTGTGCTGCCAAAGGAAGAAGTAACCAGAATGTTATCTTATTGGATTCTACCGGTCGTACTTATTCTGTTGCTGCACATTCACTACCCTCTGCTCGTGGCCAGGGAGAGCCGGTAACAGGCCGGTTAAATGCACCGTCTGGTGCGACATTTAACGGTGTCATTATGGGGGAAGATAATCAGCAATTGTTGATGGCGACGGATGCTGGTTATGGTTTTGTCGCTAAGTTGGAAGACCTCCATACCAAGAATCGTTCTGGTAAGGCAGCTATTTCTATTCCAAAGGGTGGGCGCGTGTTATCACCCGTCACGGTATCTGATATCGAACAGAGCCTGGTAGTTGCTGTGAGTAACGAAGGCAGAATGTTGGTGTTTCCTTTGTCAGACCTGCCTCAGTTAGCTCGTGGTAAGGGTAATAAGCTGATTAATATTCCTTCATCACGCCTGCAATCCCGTGATGAGTTTATGGTATCAGTATCTGTCATTACAGCGGGACAGCAGTTACTGGTGCATTCGGGTAAGCGCTATTTGAATCTTAAATTATCTGATTTGGAGCATTACAGAGGTGAGCGTGGACGCAGGGGAAATAAGCTGCCCAGAGGGTTTCAGAAGGTGGATAGAATAGAAGTTGCTGGTGGTTAATAATGTAAAAAAATATATACAGCAGCGTGAAATTGTTTACGCCTTCACTGCAACAGCAACGGTAGGTGCGTTATTGCTACTGATTATCTATCGAATGGTTAAGAAGTAATGCGTATAGAACACAAGTTAGGATATAGAGGGAGTGATTAATAAAAGGCTGCTTGAGAAGGCAGCCTTTTTTTATGGGGGCATTTCTAAAGCGTTTGATTAAAAACCGAGTTGTTCTTTCAAGCTAGCTAGCTGCTTGAGTGATTCATCTTTGCTGAGAGGAAGTTTTTCTTTTTCCTCCAAAGCAGTTTCTGCAATGGGAGATAGCTTTTCACCCTGGGATAAAGAACGACAGATACGGCGGTAGTTGTCTTGGTAGGCAGGATAACTTGCAGATTCAGCTTCATTGGCCAAGCGATACCAACCGGTTTCAACTCCCGCGTAATAAACGGCCAAATGGGACCAATTAGCCATAGATTTAGGGGATGGTGTATTACAGGCCTCCATATACGCGTCATGGGGAGAGGGAAGCCCGAGCTCATTGCCTTGTTCTTCACAGCTTTGAATCATTCGATTGAGGGTGGGTAAATAGTCAGATGTTTCAATCACCTTCTTTGCACCGGAAAGAATTTGTTTTTCTGTGAAATGAGAGAGTGCGTCAAGCCATAGGCGCTTTGCCTGGTTTAGTAAGTCTGTGTCAGCATAGGCACTGTAGAATTGATTGTGATAATTCAGGCGAAATAGTGCAAAGACCTGATTTATGGCATCAATCAGGTGCGGAGATTTATCACTAGGTGCTTGCCCAGCTGCGGTCGCTGAGCTCGTCGATGAGGCTGTTATTTCTTGTACTGTTTGATCGATTAGATCGTTGTTGTCCATTGGTTGTTACCTGAGAAGTACCTGATTGTTGGCGAGACCACTCACGCTTAACGTGTTGTAAAAATTTAGTATTCCAAGAGTTGTGCGCCTGACCACTTTCTCTCCAATAAAGTACAAATTCTGGAGCTAGTCGGCGGGCGAATTCATGAGAAATATTGGCTAGCGTTAATACTTCAAATAATTCTTCACTTGGCAGCCAATCAGCTGGTATTAGTGAGGGCTCAAAATTGTGTTCCATCGTAGCCGTAAATCGAGCCCATTGCCTTTTCACATGCATGATAAAACGACTATTCCAAGTGTTGGAAGCGTCCCCGCGTTCGGACCAATAGAGTACGAATTCAGGAATGGCATCTTCCACAAAGTTGCCATTAATGCCACTTTGCTGGATGAGTATATTGATAGCATCATCCGTTGGTAGCCATTTAGAGTGCATCTTCGTCTGCTGACTCAGTTTGGTCTCTTGGGCCTGGTGTTCACGCCAGAGTCTAAGAGTATGCTTAATGAACTTAGAGCCCCAGCTGAATTGGGGTTCATTGCGTTCAGACCAATAGGTAATAAACTCTGGCAGTTGGTCATCAATAAATTCATTGGGGATATTATATTGGCCAAGCTGTCGGAGAGTTTCTTCTTCAGGTTTCCATTGAGAAGGTAAATATTTTGCACCTTTCCTATGCTCTGGTTCTTGCTTTGTGTTCTCAATGTTTTTTGTAAAGGCGGTATTTTGAGGACTACTGAATAGGCTTGTTTCATTAAAGGCAAAACGTAGTTCATTACTTTCGTGTAATGGTGCCGAGGCTATCAATAAAATGCCTTTGTCTCTGAGACTAGCGCTGATACGTTGTAAGTCAGGAATAGACCAAAAAGGCAGATGCTTTTGTAGTTGTTGCGCATCGACATTGAGCCACTCATATCCCTTGTTCAATTCTGGAGCGCTATAGCACATCAACTCATTCAACGCAGTAAGTAAAACAGCCTCTTCAAGGCCGATGGTAGCAGCTAATGATGGCGATATAGACAGCATTTTTTCAGGGATTAAAGACATGCTTGCCACTGTATCAGAAATGCCCATTTAAGTTTATGGAAAGCATCTGGAAAATGTTGTTTTCTATTAAGGTGAAGGCTGGCTAAAATACGCGCGGTTTCAAAATTATAAAAATGAGAATTGTATGGGGCAGGGACGTCGCTTGCTCTTAATCCTACCAAATGCTATATATCAGTGGTTGCTCCTACCCATAGGGCTTTTTGCTCTATCTGGGCTGGTTATTGCTGATTCTAATATGACTGAGGAAGACATCCTGGGCGATATACCTATGGTGATGTCTGCTACTCGCTTACCTCAATCAGTCAGTGATGCTCCGGTAGCGATGACGGTGATTGATCGTGAGATGATCGAGGCGTCAGGCTTTCCCGAAATCCCTGATTTGTTTCGCTTAGTACCAGGCTTTCAAGTCGGTTTAAGCTGGCAGGACCACCACTCCTCTGTAACCTATCATGGGCAGTCCGATGGGTTGTCACGACGCATGCAGGTACTGATAGATGCTCTACATGCTAGACTGCTGCCCTGTTGTGAGTGAGCTTGGGAGTAAGTTGTGGCCAAAAAGAAAATATCTGCTTTTGTCTGTAACGATTGCGGTGCCGATTACTCGAAGTGGCAGGGCCAGTGCAATGAGTGTAATGCTTGGAACACCCTTACTGAAGTTCGCTTAGGTTCTGCTGCGCCATCAGCTATAGGAAGAGGTTCTGGGTTTGCCGGTGCTGCAAATGGCACGGTCAGCAAACTCTCAGAAATAGAACTTTCTGAAATACCTCGAATAGGCACAGGAACTGCAGAGCTCGATCTGGTGTTGGGTGGGGGGCTTGTTCCCGGCTCCTGCATTTTGGTCGGCGGTGAGCCAGGTGCTGGTAAGAGTACGCTGCTGTTGCAAACACTCTGTGAGTTAGCCAAACATCAAACGGCTCTTTATGTCACCGGTGAGGAATCCCCTCAACAGGTGGCTATGCGTGCCAATCGACTGGAATTACCCACAAATCAACTTGAGATTATGGCCGATACCTCCGTTGAAACGATCTGTGCCACAGCAGAACAATTGCAGCCTAAAATTTTGGTAGTGGATTCTATCCAGGTGATGCACCTTGAAGATGTAACCTCAGCACCAGGCAGCGTTTCTCAAGTGCGGGAAAGTGCCGCCATGTTAGTGCGCTATGCTAAGCAGACCAATACAGTGCTTTTACTTGTAGGTCATGTGACTAAAGATGGCAGCCTCGCTGGACCAAAGGTCCTCGAACACATGATCGATTGCTCTCTAATGCTAGAAGGATCCAGTGATAGTCATTTCCGTACCATTCGCAGTAATAAAAACCGCTTTGGTGCAGTGAATGAATTGGGGGTGTTTGCCATGACTGACCGGGGATTGAGGGAAGTGGCAAACCCTTCAGCGATCTTCCTTCAGCGTGGCGAAGAAGTAGCTTCTGGCAGTGTTGTTATGGTGGTTTGGGAGGGTACTCGCCCATTGTTGGTCGAGCTTCAGGCCTTGGTAGATGACAGTCATCTGGGCAATCCGCGCCGTGTTACGGTAGGCCTCGAACATAACCGACTGGCCATGCTGTTAGCAATTTTGCACCGCCACGGTGGCATTATGGTGGGTGATCAGGATGTGTTTGTGAATGTGGTTGGTGGTGTCAAAGTTCTAGAAACCAGCGCTGATCTGGCATTAATTCTCGCAGTTATTTCCAGTTTTCGTGATCGTCCATTACCTCGAGATTTAATGGTCTTTGGTGAAGTGGGTTTGTCTGGAGAAATTCGCCCGGTACAAAATGGTCAGGAGCGATTGCGAGAAGCCGCTAAACATGGGTTTAAACGAGCTATAGTGCCCTCAGGAAATGCACCACGCCAGCCTATTGATGGCATGAAAATTATCCCTGTGCGAAAAGTAACAGATGCTTTGGAAGCTCTGGATTAGCATATCTTTGTAATCCATTGGTTGGCCTTCCCTCGGTTTATCTATTCTTTTTTGTCTTATTGGTATTAATTCCCTTGTGTTGACATTAACTCATAGTGGGCGTAACTTTCACCGTCTTGCTTATGCAATAGGTTCTCAAATCGCATGTCTGCGAATTGAGTGAAACGGGAAATCGGTGCGTTGACCCTTACATTAAGGTTAATTATTCCGGTACTGCCCCCGCAACGGTAATTGAGTGAGTCTGCTGGCCATCAGGTCATTTGTAGATTCAAGCGCTAAGTCACACAGCCACTGTGTCATATTTGATATGGGAAGGCGATTTAGCAGGGAAACCGCTCATGAGTCCGGAGACCGGCCTGTCGCTATGCAGACGAACCGCGGGGTGCGGTCGCGTTGGTAGTGACTCTTATGAATTTATGTTCATAGTGTCGTGTCAAACAGCCTTGGCTTATTTGTCGCTTCATCTCAGTCTCTTCAGTGCAAACGTTTCTCCGTGAATTTTTTTATTCACAATGCGTTCGGAGATGAACGCCGGAGAAAAATTGATTAAATACTTTTCCCTTGCCTCTGCTTTGACAGCAGCCGTTTTACCTTATTCTTTGAGTTATGCACAGACAGCTGAACACAGCCAGCGGGAGATGAACGAAATTGTTGTGATAGCTTCGTTTCAACCTATTGAGCTACAGCAGTCGGCCAATGCTATAACAGTAATTTCTGCCAAAGACATCGAACATTCTCATGCGACAATGGTTAGCGATTTATTGCGTGATGTACCAGGATTAGCGGTTAATAGAAATGGTGTCCTTGGATCATCAACCCAGCTCAGAGTGCGTGGGGCAGAAGCGAATCATGTATTGGTAATGATTGATGGTGTAGAGGTTAATGACCCATCACAGAGCGATGAATTCAACTGGGCTCATTTGCCTGTAACCGGTATTGAGAGGGTTGAAATTGTTCGCGGCCCTCAAAGTGCTTTGTGGGGCAGTGATGCCGTCGCTGGTGTGGTGAATATTTTGACCCGAAAAGTAAGCAAGCCTTTACAGGGTAATGGCTATTCTGAAGCGGGGAATCACGGCACCAATCACTCCGGATTTAGTTTGGGCGGTAGTGGGAATACCTATCATCTTAATTTCAGTGGTTCTCATGTTTCAGCAGATGGAGAAAATATCTCCCGTCACGGGGGAGAATACGATGGCTACAGGAATACTACCGTAAACCTGAATGCCGGCTGGCGGCCATTGGGCAACCTTTCTTTTGCCCTAACTGGTCGCCAAACCGAGGGTGAGAATGAATTTGATGAGATCGATTCTTTTGTGACTGGCTTGCCTCAGGATGCCGACAAAGAGTCTGAGTTTCGACAGCGTTTTGGGCGGTTGCAGACTGATTTATCACTGTTTGATGATCACTGGCAACAGCGACTGGCCGTATCTCTCAGTCGCCATAATAATGATGAATTTACCGATGGTAACTTGACTGGTGAAAAGGCAATACGAAAGAAACAATACAGTTATCTGAGCGCACTGAATTGGGCGGAAAATACCCAACAATTATCTTTTTTAGCAGAACACGAAACGGAAGATTTCAGCCAGCGCGGGACAGCCCAGCCCTGGGGTGATCCAAATCAGGACCGAAAAAGAAGAACGGACAGCTTAGCTTTAGAATACAGGATTACTCTTTGGGATGACCTGACACTGGCAGCCAGTGTCCGTCATGATGATAACGACGAATTTCAAAATTCCAATACTCGCAGATTTGAGGCCAGCTATATGCTCCCTGGCGGCGATACCCGGTTGCGTGCGACTTATGGAACAGCCATTAAAAACCCTACCTTTACTGAACGTTTTGGCTTTTTTACCAATTTTCAGGGGAATCCAGATTTACAACCGGAGGAATCCAAAAGCTGGGAAGTTGGTGTTGATCAAACATTATTTGGTGGCAGCTTGTCCTTTGGACTGACTTATTTTAATGCCAGGTTAGATAATGAAATTGATGGCTTTGTGTTTGATCCTATGACATTTGCATTTACTGCAGAAAACGTTAATGGCACTAGTGATCGACAAGGTGTAGAGGTAGAAGTAGATGCCAAAATTGCCTCAACTCTGGATTTGAAGGCCAGTTATACCTATACAGATGCTACACAACCAGATTCAGGTGCTGACCGCGATGTCGATGAATTGCGCCGTCCTCAACATCTAGGCAGCATTAGTTTAAATTGGTCGCCAACTAGTCAACTCAATGTAAACCTGAATGCTCAATATAACGGCTCCCAGAATGATATGTTCTTTCCACCCTGGCCCCAAGCATCACAGGTGGTTAAGTTGGATGACTATACTTTAGTAAATCTCACTGCCAACTATCAAATGAATCAGAAGTTGTCTTTTTATACCCGCCTGGAGAACATGCTCGATGAAGATTATGAAGAAGTGCATGGTTTCCAAACATTGGGTTTTGGTGCGATTGTAGGTGTTCGCTACAACTTTGCGCCATAACATAGAGAACTAACATCGAATGCTATAGCTGAAATAGGTTGATGGTTCTGACTGGTCAGAGTTTAGGTAAGAAAACCCGAGTGTTGCTGTCTTGGAGTAGTGGCAAGGACTCCGCTTGGGCACTGTATCAGTTACAGCAAAACCCCGATGTGGAGGTGGTTGGTTTGCTAACCACTTTCAATAGTGAATTTGACCGTTCAGCCATTCATGGTGTTAGGTTGGAGTTGGTTCGTGCCCAGGCAAAAGTAGCCGGGCTGCCGTTAATGGACGTCGCCCTGCCTTGGCCCTGTAGCAACGAGCAATATGAACGTCTTATGTCGGAAGCCATAGACCGCGCCAAACTTGACCTGTCGCCAAATGCGGTCGCCTTTGGTGATCTCTTTCTGGAGGACATCCGTCAGTATCGTGAAGAGCGAATGGCCGGCACAGGGTTGGACCTGATGTTTCCCATCTGGGGTATTCCCACGACTGAGTTGTCTGAGAATATGATTGAGTCTGGATTGCAAGCATACATTACCTGCCTTGACCCCAAAAAAATGTCTGAGGCTTTAGCTGGGCATGCTTTTGATCGAGAACTTCTGTCAATGTTGCCAAGGGCTGTGGACCGTTGTGGAGAGAATGGTGAGTTTCATACATTTGCCTGGAATGGTCCCATGTTTCATAATCCAGTGGCGGTGACTTTGGGTGAAACAGTTAAACGTGAGGGGTTTGTTTACACCGACTTGGTAGGTGCACTTTGTTAGGCGAATTCTTGTTAGGTACTTCTTTGTTGGGTAAGCCGCTGTGAAAATTGTCTCTTTACTTCCTAGTGCCACAGAGATTATTTGCGGCATTGGTTTACGAGATCAGCTGGTGGGCATTACCCACGAGTGTGACTACCCTGGTGATGTCCTGGGTTTGCCTATTGTGACCCGGTCGAAAATACCCAAAGGACTTTCCAGTCATGAAATTGATGTCATGGTACGAAGTCAGCTGGAAACAGATAGTGCTCTCTATAGCCTGGATGTGGAAACGCTATCTAGTTTGAAACCTGATTTGATTGTTACTCAAGCCCTTTGTGATGTTTGTGCCGTATCAGCTGAGGAGGTCATCACCGTTGCTTGTGAACTGCCAGGCCACGCGCAGGTTATTAATTTGGAGCCCACTTGTTTAAGCGATGTTTTGCAAACCATTCCTGTGGTGGGAAAAGCCGCAAAATGTGAAGCTGAAGCTCAGGCATATTATGAACTGTTAAATCAGCGGGTAGCGACCGTTGTGAGGAGAACAGAGGCGGTTGACCTATATTTACGCCCGAGAGTGGCTATTCTCGAATGGCTTGATCCATTGTTTGATGGTGGACACTGGTATCCTGAATTGATAGAAATGGCGGGTGGTATTCCCTGTTTTGGTACCAGGGATAAACCATCATGCTCCCGACCATGGGAGGACCTTGTCGCAGCAAAACCTGATGTGATTCTGGTTTCTCTTTGTGGTTTTGATCTCTCCAGAACTGAGCAGGATATGCCTTTGTTGGTCAATAATGTTGAGTTTTCTCAACTGCCTGCAAATAAAAAAGGCCAGATCTTTATGGTGGATGGCAATAGTTATTTTAGTCGCCCGGGCCCACGATTGGTTGATAGTCTGGAAATTCTTGCCAACCTCCTGCATCCTGAGATTCATCCTTTGCCGGCAGGCCTTTCTGCGGCAACAGAATGGAAGGCTGGTTGCTAGTGATTAACATTGAGGAAATCTCGTGACAGACAAGCACCAAAAAAAAATGCAGAAGCTTAAGGAAAGTGTCGATGCGGGCATTATAGCTGCAGATACTGAGCGTGGTGTTGTGATCTTGTTAACAGGTGATGGCAAGGGTAAGACCAGCTCAGCATTTGGTATGGTAATGCGTGCCTTGGGGTACGATTACAAAGTGGGTGTTGTTCAGTTTATTAAGGGCGAACAACTGTCTGGAGAGGAGCTGTACTTGCGAGAGAAGTGCCCCCAAGTAGATTTTTACCAAATGGGTACCGGCTTTACTTGGAATACTCAGGATCGTGATGCTGATATTGCTGCGGCTAAAAAGACCTGGGCGGTAGCAGAACAGATGCTAAAGGATGACAGCTTCCATTTGGTTGTGTTGGATGAACTTACTTATATGTTCAGTTTTAAATATCTGGATGAGCAGACTGTGTTGGATACCATACAAAACCGCCCAAAAAACCAAAGTGTTGTCATCACTGGACGGGGTGGTGGTTCAAGCTTGCAGGAGTTGGCGGATACCATATCTGAAATAAAAGACATCAAACATGCTTATAAATCCGGAGTAAAAGCTCGAAAGGGTGTTGATTTTTAGGTGTACCTTCCTAATTGGGGATTGTTAAAACGCCGTTAAATAAAAAAATGATTGAAAATTGAGTAACCACTTTGTATCGCTATTCTCCTATTAAATTCATCTCACTGGCCGGTGTTGCACTGGTCATGGCTCTTCTATGTGGGTTGTTCAGTGGTGCTTCAGATATTCCACTTTCAAAAATATGGGGGGTGTTCAGTCTGAAAGCGCTCGATATAGACCACCAAATTCTTCAGTTGATCCGTTTGCCTAGGGTTTTATTGGCGGCGCTGGCCGGCGCTTGTCTGGCCAGTTGCGGGGCAGTTATGCAGGGGCTGTTTCGAAACCCGTTGGCAGACCCTTCCTTGATAGGTGTATCCAGTGGTGCTTCAGTGGGAGCCAGTTGTGTCATTTTTTTTGGTGGCGCAAGTGTGATCGGTAGCGGTATAGGTTTGCCTGCCATTACAGTCGGTGCTTTTGTGGGTGGCTTACTTGCAACTAGTATTGTCTATCGTTTGGCGACGTCCGTTACCGGGACATCAGTGGCTACGATGTTATTGGCTGGCATTGCGATCACTGCATTGTCTGGGGCAATAACCAGCTTGTTCAGTTTTTTTGCCGATAACGAAATGTTGCGGCGGATCAGTCTATGGCAAATGGGCAATCTCGATGGAGCCGATTGGCCCCGAGCACTCTCGATGGGACTGGTGGCGATTCCCTTGATTCTAGTCTTGCCTAGAGAGGGGCAGGCGCTCAATGCCATGTTGCTGGGTGAATCCGAGGCACGTCACCTGGGAGTCGATGTTGAAACCATGAAACGACGCTTGATTTTGTTAACGGCTCTGGGGGTAGGGGTTGCTGTTGCAGTGTCAGGTGTTGTCGCCTTTGTCGGGTTGATTGTTCCTCATTTGGTGCGGTTGATAATTGGCCCTGACCACCGTTATTTGATACCCGGATCTGCCATTCTGGGTGCTGTTTTACTCTTATTGGCGGATACCGCAGCGCGGACACTGATGTCTCCAGCTGAATTACCTACTGGGGTGATTACTGCTTTATTGGGTGCCCCGTTTTTTGTTGGTTTATTGCTCCAACAACGAATGAGAATGGTGGGTTGATCGATGCTTGAATCCCGCCAGTTATCACTATCTATTGCCGGTTTTAAGTTGCTTCAAGGTGTTGACTTGCAGGTTCGCCCTGGTGAAGTGACAGCAATTATTGGTCCCAATGGCGCTGGTAAAACCAGCCTGATGAGATTGTTGTGTGGCGAAATAAAACCGTCATCTGGTGAAGTGATTTTCGGTGGCCTTTCTCTCGATCAGTGGCAGCCAAAGCAACTTGCCCGAATGCTGGGTGTTTTGCCCCAGGATTCAGCGCTGAACTTTCCTTTTACGGCCGGAGAGGTGGTGATGATGGGGCGGATTCCCCACGCTACGGGTTTGGCCAAAGATATAGAGATTGTTGATGCAGCTTTGGCACTTGTGGGTGGTAGTTATCTTGATAAGCGGCCCTATACTCAAATGTCTGGCGGTGAAAAACAGCGGGTACAGTTGGCCCGGGTGCTTGCCCAGATTTGGGAGCCAGATGCCCGTGGGGATAGGGTTCTTATTTTGGACGAGCCGACATCGGCTTTTGATTTGGCACATCAACAGCTCTCTCTCGATATTGTCAAAAGTTTTGTTCGGCAAGGTGTTGGTGTTTTGTTAGTTGTTCATGATCTCAATTTGGCGGCCAGTTGTGCCGATCAATTGGTGATGTTGAGCTGTGGTCGACTTGTTGCACAGGGTGCTCCTGAACATGTTTTGTCGGTAGATTTAATTGAACGGGTTTTCAATGTGACAGCTTCCATTGGCGTTCACCCCAGAACAGGTTCACCTATGGTGATCGTTTAAGATGAGCAGCCAGAGACTGTGGCATTTTGTACTATTTTTGTTCTGGTTGCTGTTGTCGTCACACCTGTCGGCAGACATTCATGTTGAGGATGATCTTGGCCGAGAAATAACACTATCTAAGCCTGCGCAGAGGGTGATCAGTCTGGCCCCTCATTTGACCGAAGTAGTTTATGCGGTAGGTGGTGGTGACCACATGGTGGCTACGGTCGCCTGGAGTGATTTCCCGGAAGAGGCGAAATCGCTCCCTGTTATCGGTTCCAATAACAAGATTAATTACGAGGCCTTACTTGCTTATAAACCAGACCTGGTATTGGTTTGGGGAATCGGTAATGGAGAAAATATTATTAAGCGACTGACTTCACTGGGGTTGAATGTTTTCGTCAATGAACCAAGAAAACTTGGCGGCATACCAAAAACACTTAATAAAATTGGCCGTTTGCTAGGCAGGGAGTTGGAGTCAGAAGAAACGATTCACCAATTTCAGGCTACTCTTGAGGGTCTACAGAGCAAGTACCAGCAGGTAGGAAAGGTCAGTGTTTATTACCAGATCTGGCAGTCGCCATTAATTAGTTTTGGCGGTGAACATTTGGTTTCTGATGTGCTTCGGCTTTGTGGCGCTCAAAATATTTTTTCAGAGGTGAAGCCACTAGTTCCCAGAATAGGGGTGGAATCTGTGTTGGCAGCAGATCCGGAAGTGATCATTGTTGGGCAGTACACGGATGTTGAGGTTGCTTTTGAGCATTGGAGGCAATGGCCTCAGTTAAGGGCGGTAGCGAATAAGCACCTATATAAAGTCGATCCCTATTTGCTTCACCGCCATACACCACGAATTCTTCAGGGCGCAGCCCAACTCTGCAGTGCTATTGATAAGGCCCGTTAATTGGCCATTATTTTGAGAAGATAAAAAAACCGCCGAAAGGCGGTTTTTTTTACGGCAAATTATTGTGAATGCTTACAAATCATATCCACGTTCATCATGTTGCGACAAATCCAACCCGTAGGTTTCTTGCTCAACATCCACTCGCAGTCCAACCATTAGGTCTACCAATTTCAAAATTACGTAAGTCAAGATGGCGGTATAAACCAGTGTACTTGCTACACCGATCAATTGTACTTGTAGCTGGGAGCCCATGGTCATGCCCTCGGCATAACCCTGACCACTAAATACTCCGAGCTCAGAGGATGCAAATACCCCAGCTAAAATTGTACCTAAAATACCACCCATACCATGCACAGGGAATACGTCCAGTGAGTCGTCAATTTTGAATTTTTGCTTGACCATTTGAGTGGCAAAGTAACAGATGATTCCGGCAGAAAAGCCGATAATTAGTGCGCCGCCAGGGCCAACAAAACCAGAGGCTGGTGTGATAGTACCAAGACCTGCAACCATACCAGTAACAATGCCCAGCACCGAAGGTTTCCCATGTTTGATCCACTCCATCATCATCCAAGCTAATGAACCGGTGGCCGCAGAAATATGAGTTACCAGCATGGCCATGCCAGCATCACCGTTGGCTGCCAAGGCTGAACCTGCATTAAAGCCAAACCAGCCTACCCAAAGCATACCTGCACCGGTGACGGTCATCGTCAGGTTATGGGGCATCATCGCTTGAGTTTGAAACCCTTTACGATTGCCAATCACCAATGCTGCGACTAACGCACCAATACCTGCGGTGACGTGAACAACGGTACCACCAGCAAAATCAAGCAGACCCATTTCGCCGAGCCAGCCGCCACCCCAAACCCAGTGTGTGATTGGTATGTAGACTAATAGAAGCCAAATGCTACTGAAAATAAGTACTGCAGAAAA
>JALQUJ010000143.1 GCA_023263825.1 Porticoccus sp. | reverse complement strand
TGGTTTCGTAAACACCGAACCATAAGTTCAACATGGTCTCGCTATACACTTTGGTAATCCTCGTCATAAAGACACCAAACAACAGGCTGAAAAAAATCAGTCCAAGCATTTGGCCATCAGCAGCGGCCTGCACAATGTTTGGTGGCACCATGCGCAAAAATACACCAGTGATATCACCAGCACCTCGCCCCTCAACTCTGGCCAATTGTTCTGATACCGCATCGGGAGAACTTAAATTTAAACGCGAACCCGCTGCCTCTCCATCAATCACTCCAGGCATTAACAGGTTAACCAGGATCAGGCCAACAGTTATCGATAACATACTGGTCAGCATGTAAAACGACAGGGTTTTGGTACTGAGCCTTCCAAGATTGTCGTTATTACCCAATCCTGCGACACCGACAATAATGGATGACATGACCAATGGCACAATGATCATTTTCAATGCATTGAGAAACAGCGTGCCGATAAAATCAAAAATATCGTACAGACTAACGCCCCAAATTGCGCTTTCTGTTCCCGACCACAGTCCGACAATAACGGCAGCTACAATTGCTATCAGCATTTGCCAATGGAGCTTTAATTTTCCCATTATTTTCTCTCTTAAGTTTTTACCTGTTAGGCTTTATTTCCGCGTAAGTTCGTTACTTTTTCCTGCAATATTGGCGCAGTTACCTGTTCAGGTGAAACCGCTGTTTCAGCCAAGATTTTTATATTTCGCCATTGGGGCCGAAACGGTTGCTTAAAAACACCACCGCGGTGGCTAAAAAAGCTCCCCCATAAACCTTGTAAAGCCATTGGTATGACAGGCACTGGTGTGCGACTCAGTATTTTTTCAATACCCGGTTTAAACTCATCAATGCTGCCATCCTGGGTCAACTTACCTTCGGGGAAAATACAAAGCAGGTGGCCTTGTTCCAACCCAGCAGCAATCTCATCCATGGCTCGCTCATAAGCCTGCTCGTCATGCTTGCGTGAGCAAATGGGAATAGCACCTCCCGTTCGGAAAATAAAATTTAACACAGGGAGTTCATAGATGGGCTTAAACATAATAAAACGAATGGGCCTGCGTACTGCACCTGCTAATAACAGAGCATCCACATAGCTCACATGATTACACACAATCATCGCACCCCCTTTGTTGGGGATGTGTTCCAAGCCCCGGTGTTTCACCCGGTAAATGGGATGGCTGAGTAACCACACCAAAAACCGCATGGTAAATTCAGGCACCTGAAGGAAGATAAATACCGCAATAGCAATATTCATCAGCGCTACGGTTAAGAACAAATCGGGGATACTAAAGCCAGCCACACCAAGTAGCACGATACCCATTAGGCTAGCGAACACCATAAACAGTGCATTGAGAATATTGTTACTGGCAATCACACGGGCACGTTTTGAATCTTCTGTGCGTGCTTGCACCATGGCATAAAGAGGAACGATATAAAGCCCACCCGATAACCCAATCATGGCAATATCAAACAACACTCTAGGACTGCCAGGCTGGGTAAAAAAACCTAATGTACGAAAACCTTCAACGCCACCATAACTATGGGCTGCAAAATAAAGATCAATACCAAATGCACTTAACCCCAGTGACCCCAGTGGCACTAAACCAATTTCTACCCGATGCCCGCTAAGCCGGTCACATAGCAATGAACCACAGGCAACACCCACCGTAAACGCACAGAGAATCAAGGCAATAACACCCGGAGTTCCATGTAATATTGTTACGGTAAAATTAGGCATCTGTGTCAGGTAGCTGGCACCTAACATCCAGAACCAAGATATACCTAAAATAGCCAAAAATACCGGATGCTTTTCCATAGACAGCTTGACCAGCTGCCAACTGATTCGAGGTACATTCCAGTCAATTTTCAAGCCCGTGGCTTTTGCCTCAGCAACAGGAATCCCCCAGCTACTAAACCAACCAATAGCGGCAACCGTTACGACAGCGATACCGACCAACCATATGGCATCTTCCGAGCCACCCATCAAACTACCCATAATGGTGCCAATTAAGATGGCAACAAAAGTGCCCATGCCCACTTGAGCATTACCAGCAATTAACTCACTTTCTTTTAAATGTTGAGGAATGATGGAGTACTTCACCGGGCCAAAGAAAGTTGACTGCACTCCCATAAAAAAAAGAACCGTGAACAGTAGCCACAACGACTGTAACCAAAGGGCTAAAAACCCCGTCAACATAAATAAGATTTCAGCAAACTTAATGGTGCGGATAATTTTTGATTTTTCGTACTTGTCCGCCAATTGCCCGGAAATCGCAGAAAATAAAAAGAAAGGCAGAATAAATAATCCCGCGGCCAGATTAACTAGGATATTGGTGTTTCCTGGCTCAACACTTGCGATACTGGCACTGACAATGATGACCAATAATGCATTCTTAAAAAGGTTGTCATTTAGTGCCCCAAAAAACTGGGTTAAGAACAATGGCAAAAATCGTCGAGATGCCAACAACTGAAATTGGCCTTTCTTTTCCACTGTTCTATCTATAGTACTATCTCTAGTACTACCCTCAGAACTATCCACAACCTTTCCTTATCTAGTTTACATGTCTCACTGTAACAAGTGACCATCTTGCCGATCTGTCCCAAGATATACAATGCTAGTGACATAGCTCGCTTGTGCTGACCCTTGTACTTAAGAGTATCCCCGCCATAATATCGTCAAGGATTCAGGATGAACGGATGAAGTATTTCCCGCTAATACTATTATTGATTACTAGTTTTCTGCCTTTCACATACACCAATGCAGAAGAGGCCCGCTATTGCGATACCCTTAATCTTTATCTGGAAAATGATTTATTCGGTGAAACTGATCTGCACTACACCAATGGCATCCGTGTCTCCTGTGTATCACCAGACCTTAGCTCTTACCTCAATGATGAACGGCTGCCACCCTGGGTACGTGAAGTTAATAATAAACTGCGCTTCTTCCACGGACTAAAAGATGACAATAGTCCAGAACTACAACGTAATCTGGTCATCAGCATGGGGCAACTCATGTTCACTCCTTCAGACAAGGAAGAAAGAGAAATCATTCAGGATGATAGACCCTATGCCGGTTTTCTCTATCTGGGTTTTGGCTACCACACCCGGGACCAGGAACAGCTAGATACAATAGAAATGAATGTGGGCATTGTCGGACCCGCTTCTTTAGCAGAAGAGTCGCAAGATTTAATCCATAAAATCAGAGCCATCGACAAATTTAACGGCTGGGACAACCAATTAGAAAATGAGTTGGGCCTTCAGCTTATCTACGAACACAAGCATCGCTTTAAACTCACCAATAGCTGGCCCCACCAGGATTTTATTGCCCATAGCGGGGTCAGCCTGGGGAATGT
>JALQUJ010000137.1 GCA_023263825.1 Porticoccus sp. | reverse complement strand
CAACTGGTGTTGCAACTTGTGGTGATATTCCTTTAGCTGTAAATCCTACAAATACAAAAAACCCACTATTTGCTCATTTTCAGAAAGTCCTAATCCATCCATGACTATCTGATCATAGGCAATATCGCCTGTCCGCCAGATAGCACCAACTCCTTGAGCATAAGCAGCGGTAATCATGTTTTGTGCTGTAGCACCTGCCGATATGATTTGCTCTATATCTGGGACTTTTGGGTTTTGTTTAAGGCTTGCGATCACAATCATGATCATTGGTGCTCGCAATGGTTTACTGGCAATTCTTTGTTTTTGCTTGTCTGTTAATTCTTCAGATTTGGAGGAAGCAGCTTTAATAAAAAGCTCGCCTAACTTATTCTTGCTGTCTCCCTCTAACATCAGGAATCGCCATGGCCTCATACGTGCATGGTCTGCTGCACGAAAAGCAGCTTTTTGAATGTTTCTTAAAGTTTCCCCTTTGGGTGCTGGTTCAATCAGTCTTGGACAAGACACTCGACCATGCAATGCACTTAGTGCATCCATCATATTTACCTACTTAATCTAGTTTGTTTATCCTAATATTTAATGCTCTTGCCATTTCCCTACATAAAGAATGAACTTTTGTGGTCAGACATCGCGTAATTATGCGCATTATCATTTGCGCAGAGGTCTCCATCTTACAAGATGACGAACTTAAGCCATAAAGAAACTGAAAAGAATCTGTATTATCAGATACTATTCCGCTTCCTCATAGGGTTAGCAGGGGTTGCTACCTTCGCTATATCAATGTCAGGAAACAACAATGCCTACCATTTAGCATTCCTGACACTGGTAACTACGCTTTATATTATTTTCGCCCATTTTCTGGTCAAGTTCACAAAGAAAGAGAAGCGCACACCTATCGCTTCTCCACTATCGCTAACTGATGCCTTTTTGCTAGGTGCTTTTGTAGGATTCCTGGGCACAGCTATTCTTTCTATTTTATTGTTCTTTATCGCCCTTCAATTTAACGCCAGCATTAATGGCGGTTACTAATGTTATTGTTAGAAACAATTTAGTCGCAGGATTTGGCTTTGCGTTGCTTTGCCTATTGTATCCGCCTCAGTGGTCAATGGATGCAAACCTCACCACCAGCCTTGCCATACTCATAGCCTTAGGTTTTTACATTTGTATCTATGGGCTGAATGCCTTCAATGAAGGGCAAATCCTGCATGAGCAAATAAATGACCTTAAAAAACAGAAAGTACAACTGAAGCTAAAGAACTACCATATCTCCAAGTACCTCTCACCCACGTTGAGAAAAGCCATCTCTTCAGGTAAAGACGTCAAACTGGAAACTCAAAGAAAACAACTGACGGTCTTCTTTTCTGACATTAAAGGTTTTAGCGAGCTATCCGAAGAAATGGAAGCAGGCGCTTTAACCAAATTGCTTAATAACTACCTCACTGAAATGTCAGAAATTGCTCTAAAACACGGTGGCACCATCGACAAATTTATTGGTGATGCCATTATGGTATTTTTTGGTGACCCAAGCACCAAAGGGCCAAAAGCCGATTGTGTTGCCGCTGTTTCAATGGCCATCGCCATGAAAAAGCATATGAAAGAATTACAACAACAGTGGTTGAACCAGGGAATTCAAAAACCACTGGAAATCCGAATGGGCATTAACACGGGGTTTTGTACTGTCGGAAATTTTGGAACCGAAAACCGCTTGGACTACACTCTTTTAGGCACGGAAGTAAACTTGGCAAGCAGACTGGAATCGGCAGCAGAGCCCGGTGAAATACTTATCTCTCATGAATCCTACTCTTTAGTCAAAGACTTGATCATGTGTCGCGATAAGGGTGAGATTCAAGTCAAAGGCTACCAACAACCAGTTCGCGTCTATTCAGTAGAAGATATGCGTAAAAACTTAGGCAAAGATCAAACCTATTTTGAAAACCTTACCAATGGTTTCTCGTTCTATATGGATTTGGATCGGGTAAGGAATTACGATAAAGATAAAATTTTAGAGTCACTCATTAGTGCTGCCAAGCAACTGAAAAACAAAAATATTTTCTAAACCTTCTGCTAGACCTCAAATTCTTACTTAACTCACTGTCTCGAAAGTCGCAGAGATGGAGGTTCACTATTTTTTGAACTACGGTAGGGATTAATATCCAATCCACCGCGACGGGTATACCGAGCATACACCTCTAGCTCGTCAGGCTGACAAAGCTCATTAATTTCAGAAAAAATTCGCTCCACACATTGCTCATGGAAATCCTGATGATTCCTGTAAGAAACAATATATTTCAATAGCCCTTCGGGAACGATAGGTAACCCCGTATATCGAACTAAAATACTGGCCCAATCTGGCTGCCCTGTTACCGGGCAATTGGTTTTCAACAGGTGACTATAAAAAGATTCCGTGACCATGCCTTCTTCATGGTCAAGGCTCAACAAGGTGGGATCAGGCTCGTAGGTATCAACCTTTACACCTAAATTATCAAGGCAAATACCAGGAAAAGAGGATAAGCCCCTATGCCTAAAACCTTCCATAGTATGAATAGCAACGGAAATACTTCCATTTACACAATGGGAAATATCTTTTTCCAGTAAGGAAGCTACATCCTGAAAAGAAGCGAAAGTAATTTGATTTAATGAATTTAAATACAACTTTAATGACTTGGACTCTACCAAACTTTCTGAATCACAAGGTATGGTGATATCGGCAACAGCAACAACGGGCTTACCCTTATGATCCAACCAAGAAAGCTCATAAGCCGTCCACAAATCAAAGCCATAAAAAGAAGGGGAGCCCTTAACATCAGTAGTTTCTATACCAAGGGCTTTGCGCCCTTGAGATCGAGGAATTGAACATAGCAGTTCAGGTGCATAGCCTGTCGGATATACAGTCTCTTCACCTAATAAAAGCTTGTCATTGTCTGTTGCCATCAGGAACTGCCTCCTCGAATACTAAAAAATACTTAATTACGAAGCTTTTTAGCACGACCAAGCAAATACAGCGAGTAACTGTATAACAAAATACAAAATCCGATCACCATTGTGAATGCCCAGGTAACATTAATATCCGAAACACCCAGCAACCCATATCGGAATGTATTCACCATATAAAGTATAGGATTTGCTTGGGATACCCCCTGCCAAAACCCAGGCAACATATTAATGGAATAAAAGACGCCACCTAAATAGGTTAGAGGGGTCAGCACAAACGTTGGGACAATGGAAATATCATCAAAACTATTGGCGTAAACTGCATTGATAAACCCTGCCAAAGAAAACAGTACTGCTGTCAAGAAAACAATGGCGATGGTTATAACGAGATGGCTTACCTGTAGGTCTGTAAAAAACAGCGACAAACAGGTCACAATCAAGCCCACAGCCAATCCCCTTGCCACACCACCGATAACATACCCCGTTAAAATAATGTAATTAGGCACAGGAGAAACTAATAGTTCTTCCACACTACGTTGAAATTTAGTGCCATAAAAAGATGACACCACATTGGAATACGAATTAGTAATCACCGACATCATAATTAAACCTGGCACCACAAATTCAATATAGCTAAAGCCAGACATCTCTCCGATACGCGGCCCTATTAGAGTGCCAAAGATGACAAAATATAGCGCAATGGTGATGGCTGGTGGCAACAATGTTTGCAGCCAGATACGGGTAAATCGTCTAACTTCTTTTACAACAATGATTGTAAAGGCAATCCACTGCTCTTGAAAACTCATGATTTGCCTTTCTCCCCTACACTTTCATTACCATGAGATTCCACCATAGAAACAAATAGCTCTTCCAATCGGTTTGCCTTATTTCTCATACTGACAACATGAATATCTTGCTCTGTTAGAGCCGAAAAAATTTCGTTGAGTGATTGGTCTTTTTCTACTTCAACTTCAAAGCTGTGGCTATCGATAAGCTGTCCGCTATAACCCGCAATAGAAGGGAGATCGTCAATTTCTTCTTTGGTATCAAAAATAAATATCTCTCTGCTCAACTTACGCAGCAATTCGCGAGTTGAGGTATTTTGAACAATTCTTCCACGATCAATAATCGCCACATTACGGCATAGGCTCTCCGCTTCTTCCAAATAATGTGTTGTTAAAATTATTGTTGTACCCCTTGCATTGATTTCCTTTAAAAACTGCCACATAGAGCGACGCAGCTCAATATCGACTCCCGCTGTCGGTTCATCAAGAATGAGTAATTTAGGCTCATGCACCAAAGCCCGTGCAATCATCAAGCGGCGCTTCATTCCACCTGACAGCATACGAGATGCCTGACCACGCTTATCCCATAAGCCCAACTGCTTTAGGTACTTTTGTGTTCTTTCTTCAGCCAATGATGCAGGCAAGCCAAAATATCCTGCCTGGGTTCTAACAATATCGAAGACTTTTTCGAACTGATTAAAATTAAACTCTTGAGGGACAACACCTATTTCTCTTTTAGCCAAAGAAAAGTTCTGATCGATATCGATATCAAAAATCCGGACACTACCACTGGTTTTTTGTACTAACGAACATATCACACTGATAGTTGTGGACTTCCCTGCCCCATTGGGTCCCAACAGTGCAAAAAAATCCCCAGGCTGTACCTCAAGATCT
>JALQUJ010000058.1 GCA_023263825.1 Porticoccus sp. | reverse complement strand
TTAGCGGAGAAAATTCGCCAAACAATATCATCAACCCGTTTTTCAACAGACCAAGGAAAGCTTGCTGTCCCAATGAGTTTGGGCGTTGATGCTCAAAAAGTGGGTGGTGATTTATATGCGACACTTGGTGCAGCTGATAGGGCTATGTACGAAGCAAAACGTCGGAGTAGAAATTGTGTGGTAACGTCAAATGATGATGTTGACAAGGCTTCAGGTCAGGAAGAGTTAGACTTACCTATCTAGACAAGAAATGTATTTTAGCCAATTGGCATTTAAATACATTTCTTGTCGTAACTGTTAGTGGGCACTCTAGAAAGCCCTTGCTACATTTACAGTTCGGTTATTGTTTGTTGTTGTTGATTCAGCTTGCTTAGAGTAGTTTCCATTTCTTCCAGTCTGGATTTTTCTTTTGCTACAACTTCTTCGGGAGCCTTGCTGATAAATTTTTCGTTGTTGAGTTTACCTTTAACTTTCATCAATTCTTTTTGTAATTTTTCGGCTTCTTTATTGAGTCGAGAAAGCTCGGCATCTTTATCGATTAGTCCTGCCATTGGAACAAGAATTTCCATGTCGCCGACTAATGCCGTGGCGGACATGGGCGCTTCTTCATCTTGGTTAAGCCAAGTAACGGAATCCAGTTTGGCTAATTTGGACAGAAATTGCTGATTATTTTCCAGGCGCTGTTTATCCTGAGACGATCCATTATTGAAATAAACAGGAAGCATTTTTCCTGGAGAGATATTCATCTCACCACGGATATTGCGGATACCAATAATGACATTTTTGAGCCATTCAATATCATTAGTGGCCTGTTCATCAACCTTGCTGGCATCTGCTTCTGGGTAGGGTTGCAGCATGATTGTGTCATCTTGGGCACCCGCTAAGGTTTTAACCTGTTGCCAGATCTCTTCGGTGATAAATGGCATCAGCGGGTGTGCCATGCGCAGGGTGGTTTCCAGCACCCGAATTAATGTGCGGCGAGTGCCTTTTTGCAGCGCTGGGCTGGCATTTTCATCCCATAGGACGGGTTTGGAAAGTTCCAAGTACCAATCGCAGTATTCATTCCAGACAAACTCATAAATGGCTTGAGATGCTAAGTCAAAACGGTAGTTGGCAATGGCTTCTGCAACAGCAGCTTCTGCTTGTTGTAAGCGGCTGATAATCCAGCGATCAGCAAGAGATAATTCATAATTCTCATTACCCTCCTTATCGTTTTGCCCACAATCTTGACCTTCACAATTCATCAGCACATAGCGAGCGGCATTCCAAATCTTGTTACAGAAGTTGCGAAATCCTTCGATACGGCCCACATCAAAGTTGATATCACGACCTGTGGAGGCTAGAGAATAATAGGTATAGCGCAGGGCATCGGTACCATAGGCTTCTATACCATCGGGGAATTCCTTGCGGGTTTGTTTTTCAATTTTTTCCCGCAGGTGGGGAACCATCATCCCGGCAGTGCGTTTTGCCACCAATGGTTCGAGTTCAATGCCGTCGATCAAATCGATAGGGTCGAGTACATTGCCCTTGGATTTGGACATCTTTTGTCCATGACTATCGCGAACCAAGCCATGGACATAAACAGTTTTAAAAGGCACTTCATCCATAAAATACAGGGTCATCATAATCATCCGGGCAACCCAGAAGAAAATAATGTCGAAACCTGTTACCAGCACATTGGTGGGGTGGAAAGTTTTGAGCAATTCAGCAATATCCTGGTCGTTATCGGCATTAGGCCAGCCCAGTGTTCCGAAGGTCCAAAGGCCAGAAGAAAACCAAGTATCGAGAACATCATCGTCCTGCTTCAGATTGATGTCGCCCAGATTATTTTTTTCGCGGACTTCCTGTTCGTTGCGGCCAACATAAACATTGCCCTCATCGTCATACCAGGCGGGAATTCGGTGCCCCCACCAGAGTTGTCGGGATATACACCAGTCCTGAATATCACGCATCCAGGAGAAATACATATTTTCGTACTGTTTCGGCACAAACTCTATGTCTCCGCCTTCCACGGCGGCAATAGCTTTTTCAGCCAGAGGTGCAGCTTTTACATACCACTGGTTGGTGAGATAAGGTTCGATAACCATACCTGAGCGGTCACCGCGAGGTACTTTTAAGGTGTGATCATCTACTTTTTCCAAAAGTCCCAAGCTATCCAGATCGGCGACAACTTGTTTGCGGGCATCAAAACGATCCATACCAACATAGGCTTCCGGTACTTCACTGTTCAGTTGAGCATCATCGTTAAAAATATTGATCATGGGCAGATCGTGTCGCCGACCCATTTCATAATCATTAAAGTCATGGGCTGGAGTGATTTTTACACAACCGGTACCAAACCCACGATCTACATAATCATCGGCAATAATCGGGATCTCCCGATTGGCCAGAGGCAAAGTAATGGTTTTGCCAATCAGGCTTTGGTAGCGCTCATCGTCGGGGTGAACGGCAACGGCGGTATCACCTAACATGGTTTCTGGGCGAGTGGTGGCAACTGTGAGGTGGCCACTACCATCCGTAAGGGGGTATTTAAAGTGCCAGAGATAACCCTTTTCTTCTTCTGAAATAACTTCCAGGTCTGAAATAGCGGTGTGTAATTTAGGGTCCCAGTTCACTAACCGTTTGCCTCGGTAGATCAGACCATCTTTATGTAATCGAATAAAGACTTCCTGGACTGCCTGATAAAAACCATCGTCCATGGTGAAGCGTTCGCGGGACCAGTCGGGTGATGCACCGAGGCGACGCAGTTGGCGAGTAATGGTGCCACCTGATTCTTCTTTCCATTCCCACACTTTCTCAATAAATTTCTCACGCCCAAGGTCATGGCGGGAAACACCGTCAGCGCCCAGCAAACGCTCAACCACCATTTGTGTCGCAATGCCTGCGTGATCAGTCCCCACCTGCCATAGGGTGTTATTCCCTTTCATGCGGTGATAACGAATCAGACCATCCATAATGGCTTCCTGGAAGCCGTGGCCCATATGCAGGCTGCCTGTGACATTGGGTGGGGGGATCATAATGCAGTAGGGATCAGCATCATTATTGGCTGGTTTAAAGTAGCCTTTTTCTTCCCAGGTTTGGTACCACTGGCTTTCAATGTCTTGGGGGTGGTAGGTCTTTTCCATGTTTACTCGTTTGGTTGTGTGTTTGCAGTTGCTAATTCAAATAGGGCGGCTTGATAAAGGCGGGAATTATAAAGGGGTGGCTTGGTTTCGTCGACGGACTTGTTTCAATGGGATTATGGAGTGCTACTCAAGGCTTTGGGACAATGTTTATCTACCTTTTATCTACTTCTTTATCTGTTTTGATATCGGCCTCTAATTCATTACGCAACTTCTGGCGGAGTTGTTGTTCAAGTTTGGGCAACTGTTCAGCGACTAGTTCATCCAGGACCTGCTCCAGTTCCAGGACTGATGAGCCTGTTTCATCACTGAGTTGTTCTATATCGGCTGGTGTTTGTGGTTCGGATTGTGATGTCTCAGTAAAGAGGGGTGAAGGTTCCGGTGGTATTTCAAGATTTGTAGGATCAGATAAGTTAATTGATTCAGCGGCTTCGAAGCTGTCAGTTAACTCGGAAGGGGTAGTACTTTTGGCATGATCAGGTTCAACTTCGAGTTCTTTTTCTTCATAAGCATCCGTCAGAATAGGAACATCAAGATCAGTGTCATGAATAATACCGTCACTATCCTTAAACAAATCACATTGTTCTGATGGTGCAGAGTCGGGTGTCGGGTGAGGTTCGTTAAGTGTTGGAATATCCTGTTGGAATTCGTGGCCGCTGTTCAAGGTATAGCGCAATGAGTCGAGCTCATTGATTAGTTTGCCTTTTTTATCTCGTTCGTCTTGAGCCATTTGTATTGGTTTGTCACATATCTATGTCGAGCATTTATTTATCTGAGCTTGTTAAATCATGGTATTTGATCGGGTAGCCACGATTTTTATAGAAGCTATATTGATCCCTTTTTTGATCAATAGTTTGCTGATCATCGTAAACAATTTCTATGGCTTTCTCAAAGCGCGAAAACCAATCAGGGGTATTATTAGCAAGATTTATTAATAGTCCGTGATGCTCTCCCGGTTCATTTTGATGACTGATTGATATGGCTTCTTTTGGATTGTTTTCTTGGGTGTGGGGCAGGAACGAACTTGGATTATAACGCCATAACTGCTCATCTAATTGCTTTGAAATAGATGATTCTGGTGTATGCAGCAGTACGGTCAAGCCCTGTTGATAGGCCTTTTCAGTTAACTGACAGGCGAGTTTAAGTGCTGCATCGAAGTTGCCGTTGATACGGTAAAAATTAATATGGGTCATTTCGTTATAGGTCACTTAATTATGAAGTATGTAATTAAGGGCCATTCAATTCACTGAACTGGTTTAATGTAAGCTGCTGTCAATGTAAGTTGTTAGAGCTGTTCAACCAAGAACTGAACTAAAAGTGAAACCGGTCTACCTGTAGCCCCTTTGTTGGCACCGCTGTTCCAGGCTGTACCTGCAATATCCAGATGTGCCCAATGGTAGTCTTTGGTAAAACGTCCGAGGAAGCAGGCGGCAGTGATCGTTCCTGCGTGGCGTCCACCAATGTTTGCCATATCAGCAAAATTACTCTTCAACTGTTTATCGTATTCGTTCCAAAGTGGTAGCCGCCAGACTCTGTCAGCACTGATTTGGCCAGCGGTTTCTAATGATGCGGCCAGTTCATCATTATTGCTGAGCATCCCTGTCGCATGGCTGCCAAGTGCCATAACACAGGCACCTGTTAAAGTAGCAATATCTAAAACGGCTTTAGGTTTGTATCGTCCTGCATAAGTTAATGCGTCACAGAGAATGAGTCGACCTTCTGCGTCGGTGTTGAGAATTTCAATGGTCTGCCCAGACATGCTTTTAACAATATCCCCAGGTTTTGTGGCTTTACCACTAGGCATATTTTCAACAGCCGGAATGATCCCCACCACGTTTATGGGCAAATCAGCTTCAGTAAGAGCCGTGAAGGTGCCCAGTACGCTGGCAGCGCCACACATATCGTATTTCATTTCGTCCATGGCTGCGCCGGGCTTGAGGCTAATGCCTCCTGAATCAAAGGTGACACCTTTGCCAACAAGGACTACTGGTTTATCGTTTTTCTTACCACGTTTATATTCAAGCACGATGAGCTTTGCCGGTTGTACAGTGCCTGCTGTGACAGACAATAGAGAACCCATGCCCAGTGCTTTCATTTGTTTTTCATCTAACACTTTACAGCTAAGTTTGGGGTGCTTTTTAGCGATTTTTTTAGCCTGATTTGCTAAATAGGAGGGTGTACAAATATTTCCAGGTAGATCGCCTAATTCACGGGATAAATTCACACCATTAGCGATGGCATTTCCCAAATTTAGATGTATTTTTGATTTATCAAGCCCTTTGCGTGATGGTAAGGCTAATGTAATTTGTTTTAGTGTGGTGGGTTTTTTCTCTTTGCTTTTGAATGGGTTGAACAGGTAACCCGATTGAGCCACCTGATTGGCAAGATGTTGAGCCTGCCAATGGTCATCCCGTGAGTCGACTTCAAGGCCAGCAAGAGATATGCAGGCAGTTTTGATAGGTTGCTTGGTGAGCTGCCCGGCTATATTTTTGGCTAGAGTCACAAATGATTGTTCGTTTAAAGTCTTGCTTCCTGTTCCCAGTAATAACAATCTGTCTGCCGCAAGGCCTTGTGGTTCGTTAATTAAAACGGAGCTGTTAAGCTCTTGTTTTAAGTCGCCACTTTTTATTAATCGTGAGATCAAACCACTTGTTGCATTGTCTATAGCTTCCAAGACACTTGATTTTTCAGGCATATTATCCGTAACTTGATAACCTAAGCTAATGACCAGGCAGTCAGTTTTTTTCGTCAGAAGGTTGCAAGCAACAGCGGTAAATTCCATGGTTTCTCCAATGGCTAAATTGATAAATATTTTTCTTAAGAACCTAATAAATGGTTAAGTTTTAAGAGCGCCCATATAATCTGTCTTTAGGGCGAAGACTTAACAAGACAAGCTCAAGATAAATCTGGATAATTGTCTGCATCTAGTTTTGCAAAGCATAACAGGAATTTTTCATTGCTCATATTTCGTTACCTGGCTCGTGATCTATTATCATCAACCTTTGCTGTTTGCACGGTATTGTTGTTGGTGATCCTCAGTGGCCGTTTTGTTAAATATCTTGCTCAGGCAGCGGCGGGGGAATTAGATGCGGGTATTCTGCTTGCGGTTATCGGTTATCGTCTTCCGGGTTTTTTAGAGTTAATTTTACCCTTGGCATTTTTTCTTGGAGTGTTGTTGGCCTATGGCCGTTTTTATGTGCAAAACGAAATGACAGTTATGATTGCCTGTGGCATGAGTCAAGCAAGGCTGGTGGCCTATACAATGATTCCCAGTGTCTTAGTGGCACTCTTTGTCGCATGGCTAAGCTTTGATGTTGGTCCCTCAGGTCTAAGAAAGGCAGAGGCGCTTCTGACCGCCCAAAAGGAGCGGGGTGAATTAGATGGTATGGTCGGTAGCCATTTTTACCCACTTCAAGGGGGCAGGGGTGTTACCTATGCAGAAGAAGTGGATGACAAGGGCATTATGACCGATGTATTTTTAGCCGAAAATAACCCTGATGCAGTGGATGGCAAACAGCTTGTGTTGGTTGTTGCTGAAAAAGGGCGTCAGCATAAGGCTGATCCAAAGCAACCAGGTTATTTAATTTTGGAAAATGGTTATCGTATTCAAGGGATACCTGGGCAGGCAGATTATCAAATTACACGTTTTGAAGAATATGGTCAGCGCCTGAGCAAGCCTAAAAAACGTGGGCGTCGAGCCAAGGCGGATACACTGACAACAAACGACCTGCTTAACTCTGATAAAAAGGCGCATATAGCGGCACTTCAATGGCGTTTTTCTGTACCTATATTAGTGTTGGTGGTGACATTGCTGGCTATTCCCCTTAGTAAAACAAACCCGCGGAAAGGACGTTTTGCACGAATGTTACCGGCGGTTTTGCTTTATGTGATTTATTTAGTGATATTGAATGCAGCGCGAGGCGCTGTAGAAGATGGAAAAATTTCCTCTGATTTGGGGTTATGGTGGGTGCATGCTGTGTTTTTATTTATTTCGCTAGCTTTACTGTATTTGCCAGTGCTGAAGCAACGGCTAAAGAACAACAAAGTGTTGGTGGCTGAGTAATGACTCTTTTCGAAGTGTTTATCCTACCGAGAAGATATAGATGAGACATTTGTCGCGGTATATTTCAATATCGGTGTTGGGTGCCATCGCTTTGGTCTTGCTAATTATTGTGGCCATTGATGCTATTGGAGCTATTAACGATGGCCGTGGTGATATTACAAAGGATTACACGTTTAAGCAGGTTGTCATTTATGTGGCTCTGACGCTGCCGGCACGGATTTATGAACACCTCCCCATGTCATCTTTGATCGGCTGTTTAATAGGCCTTGGAGTACTTGCCAATAATTCAGAATTGGTTGTGATGCGTGCTGCAGGGATGTCTGTTCTTCGAATTGTTTGGTTAGTGTTAAGACCAATTTTAGTCCTTATTCTTTTAGGGTCGCTATTGGGTGAATATGTAGTCCCTTATACCGATCAATATGCGGAAAGTCGCCGGATGCTGTTGAAGGGCGGTAAAACAGCACAAGAATCTGTGAGTGGTTTTTGGAATAAAGAAGGTAATGAGTTTATGCATTTCAATGCGGTCTACCCTGGAGGTGTACTGTTTGGTGTAACTCGTTATCAATTTGATGATCAACATGTACTGCAACAATCAAGCTTTGCCGGGCGGGCATCCTTTCAAGGTGATCACTGGGTAGAAGAGCTGGGTGCAGTGACCCACTTTTTGGGTGATCGTACAAAAGTAACGACCTTTGTTACCCGTGATTGGAATACCAAGTTATCCCCAGAATTATTAAATCTTATAGTACTGCCTCCAGAGTCCCTGGCAATGAAAGGGCTGAATGAATACAGTAATTATTTGAAAGAACAGAGGCAGGATGCGTCCAAATATGAATTGGTCTTTTGGAATAAGGCCTTTCAGCCATTGACGATTATCAGTCTGGTATTAATTGCTATCTCTTTCATTTTTGGCCCATTGCGCGAGGTTACAATGGGGTACCGGGTGTTTGCCGGCGTTGTGGTCGGGCTTGTATTTAGAACGAGCCAGGATTTGTTAGGCCCGGCCAGTATTGTATTTGGATTTTCCCCTCTATTAGCTGTCGCTTTTCCCGCTTTGGTTTGTTGCCTAATCGGGGTGGTATTGCTGCGTAGAGCTTCATAAGATTGTTGCCCATTGGCTAATCTTTTTGTGTTTTGTCCTTACGTACTTTCTTTGGCTGCAACACTACTTGGGTATTACTGTAGATGTCATGTAGGCAGCGCCCTTGTTTGTCTACTATGCACCAAAGATAACCAATACCTAATATTGCCATGGAGATTGGTGCCAGTAAGCATCTCAGCCAGCATGATTTCCAGTCAGGCAATTGTTGGTCTAACCCCTGTAACTGAAGCCGCCAGGATTTCATCCCCAGGGTTTGCCCTGTCCTACGCCAACACCATACGTAAAAGAGTGCATAGAAAAACCAAAGTCCAATGACGATGATGACCTGTAGAAAGCTGCTAGGTGCTTGCATAGTGTCTTCACCTGCAAGTAGACGCAACAACAAAACAATCACACCATAGGCAAAGCTAATTCCCAACAATAAAAAAGCATCGTAGAGCATCGCCATTAAACGACGAAATAGATTGGCAGGGGGTAATACTTGTTCGACTTCGTTATTCAAGAGTCACTCTCTTACTCGTTAATGCCTGTCTCATAACAGAGAAGATGACAACCTGTTATCTAAATAGTTATCAGCAGAGGGCTGATAGAAAATGAAATGTTATGAGTTGTTAGGCTAATTTTTATGTTGGTGTTTTTTGCCGGAGTGATTCTAACAAAAAAAGCCAGGATTCAGAATTACATCTTCAAGATTGCGACAACAAAGTTTCAGCGTTCAAAGTTCTAGGGTTTAAAATAAGATGAATTAAAACTCGTGGCTTAATTTAATTTTTAGCTCATCAGAATTTATTCGAAGTTTGTAATCAATCTCATTAGAAACAGAACCTCGACCATTGACGTCAGGTATATGTTCACTTTTAAATCGCTCTTTACGTTGACGATTCCAAAATGCTTTAAAACCTTGTTTAAAAAGTGTTTGGTAGACTTTTTTACCAACAATAAAGTCGTCATTTTGTTGTGATTCAAGCCATTGGTAATTGAGTATTTGTTGAGTGATGTTTAGATTGTTTGAACGCAGGTACTTTGCTCTTTCCAGTAGTTGCTTATTGTTTAAGTATGAGAAGTTTAATTGTTGCTCATTCTGTGGTTGTGAAAATGAGTGGTTGGAAAACAAATTCTGAGCATACAGCTTCAGTGGCAGCACCAAACAAATTAGTAATAAGAGCAATCTCAACAGGTTGGTAGTAAAACCCTGCGGGTGTGTTTTATTGTGACTTTCCGTTATATAAAACATTGGTTGCCACCATAAACAAGGCACTCAATGTAAGTTTAAGTCGAGATATCCTATCTTATTCTGCTTTATTTGCTGTTTTAAGAATAGTTCGAACTGATGGTGGTATGGCCATATAACGGAAAGGGTAGACGTAATAAAACATTAATAAGTGGTAACTGGAAGTGGATACGCAAAAAAAGAGGCCACATTAAAGTGGCCTGTAGTTACAGGCCACTGGGAGATGACCTATTGTACTAATTGCTCATAGAGCAAAGGGGATAAAAACTAATTCTTTATGCAGCGTCTTGGTCTTTTGTAGTTTCCTGTTCTTTTTTAGGTGCTGGTTTACGGGCTGGTGCTTTTTTCTTCGGCGCAGGAGCTTCTGTTTTTTCTACAGCAGATAATTTAGAAACTTCTTCGATCAAGCTTTCCAGTTTGGCATTCAATTCTTCGAGTTTTTCATCATTGCTAGATGTGGAGAATGAAGGCATAGAAATTTTTGAAGAAACTTTTTCGCGAATTTCTTCAACACGGGCTGAAACATTCAGATTTACGACTTCTTTACGAATTGCTTTACCCTGCTCTTTCAGTTTTTCACCTTGAGCTTTGATTTTTTCACCAGCTTTATCAATGGTGCTTTTTGCATCGGCTTCGACTTTACCAATAGTACTTTTCGCTTCCGCTTCGATTTTTGTACCTTGTTCTACTAGGCTATCAAAAAAGTGACGTGTTTTATCACTCATCTTATCGTAGCCACCTTGAATGTTATTAAATCCTTGACCATAAGCACCAAGACCAGCAAGCCAGATTTTTCGTGCCAGTTCTTCTGTTTTATCGATAGTATTCTTTACGTCAGCCATAGTAGTATCTCCGTGAATAGTAAATTTGGAGGGCAATCCTCAAAATGTTGCGTACACAGTAAGGATTTTTTTTAGAAAACACATACTAAATAAAACAATTTTTTATTAGTTGGCCAAAAATACTGATTTAATCATATGTTCGCGAGTCTGTTTTTAGTGGTAAGTATGTTTTTAATGGAAAGTAGATTGTTATGGCAATGAAGCGACGGGATATCATTTTAGAGGTAAGCCTTCAGTTGTTTAACGATGAAGGCGAGGCGAATTTGTCAGCCGTAGATATTGCTAATGAATTAGACATTAGTCCTGGAAATCTTTACTACCACTTTAAGGGCAAGGAAGAAATCGTTGCTGCATTGTATGGGCAATTTGAATCGGGGGTTGTCGCATTGCTGGAAGATATCCGGGATGCGGGTAATACATTAGAAGAGCATTGGCTTCATTTGTATGTACTTTTGGAGCATCTATATCACTACCGGTTCCTTTTTCGGAATACGACTGATTTGTTACAGAAGTATTCAGCGATAGAAAATCGGTTTCGTCGTATGTTGGAACAACAATATCAATCTATACGTGCCATGTTAGGACAGTTGTTAAATGAGAAACATGTTGCCGGTAAAGAGTTAGACTATGTATTGGTGGATGAGCTTGCCGATAATATGATGCTGATATACACCCATTGGTTTGAGTTTCAAAGCCTTAGAAAACGAGAGTTGAGTCAACACCTGTTTATACAGGGCGCCATATTACAAATCATGACGTTGTTAATGCCTTATATAGGCGATCAACAGCGCGAGTTTGCTGCCGAATGTAATTTGTTGTACCTGCGTGATAAACAGCCTTGAGCTGATATTAGTGAGAGCCCTGAACTGAGATTATTAGTATCTCAGAGCTAAACAAGGCTAGACCGGGGGCTGAAACAAAGCTAGCATTTAAACTCTTCCAGGTAGTTTAAGCATTCTGATCTTTATATGCTGTTTTCTTAAGCATCAGACTTTCTCGAAAACAATGTAAAGTATATAGATATCCTGCCGAGACAATGAGGGATTGTTTCGAACTTGCCTGATATAACAACGATAATGAAAGAGGTGGGTTTATGAGCCATATTCAAATCAAAAGACATCACAATATGGATGAAGAGCAACTACGTTCAATGACAGAAGAGCTGGGGCAAAAACTCAAGGCAAAATTTGGTGGTGAGTATCATCTAGAAGGGAATATCGTTCACTACACTTACCATAGCGCTGATGCCAAGGTAGGTTTTAATGAGACAACCGTTCAGGTCGATGTAAAGCTAGGACTATTAATGATGGCGTTTAAAGGAATGATTGAGTCTGAGGTAAATAACTATCTGGATGAGCATATTGCTTAATAATCTGCACGGCCTTTAAGTTCAAGATTTGTGTTGGTAATAAGCGCTAGGTTTTGGAAGTAAAAACAATTAATCTGGGGTTTATTATAGTTACCATTACCCACTGAACGGTGAACTCCAGTTCTCCTTAATTCATAACAGATCTGTTCGAACCACTGCGATATAACAACGAACGGTACATTTGAAGGCTTACTTTTCAAACGATATAAATAAAAAGCCCGCTTAACAATTAATAGTTAAGGGGGCCTTCTTGTATGGTACCAGAGGCCGGACTCGAACCGGCACGCTTTTAAGGGCGGGGGATTTTGAATCCTTCTCGTATAATCATTCCTCAGTGTTGATTGAAGTTCCTTAAAGTTGATTTCCGCTACTCAAGTGGTTGATATATAAGGATTTAATGCCTTATTCTTTCCTGGTTCGTCAATTTTCACTGTTACTCGATATTTCCTCTGGGATACAAAAATTACTCTGTTTTGTATCCCAGGTGTATCCCAAATCTAGCCCCATCATCGCCTGAAAAGGAGTTCTTGTTCATGGGAAGATCATCAGAAAACCGGATCAAATTCAGCAAGCCAACCTTAACCGCAATTGAGCGCCGAATTAATAGCGGTGAGTTTACCAAGGAATCATACCTTTATGATAATGGTAGTCATCTGGCCATAAGAGTCAGGCCCAATCAATCATATTCAGATAGTGCGTTCTGTGTATATGAAAGGATTCGTATTCGCGGCCAGCAAAAAAGTAAGCTGTATAAGCGGCAAATTATGAAGGTCGGCGAAGCGAGAAACGCGGAAGTACCGATCTCGGAGTTGAGGCAGAAAGCGGATAGCCTGTTCCTAGAAATACAAGAAGGGCGTGACCCCCAGTTACTTGCCCAGCAGTTAGCCGCAGAGCAGGATAATGAGCAACAGCTATTCTCGGCTAAGCGATCTTTCAGAGACATGATATTTGGCTCACCAACAGATCAGGAAGGGGAGTATTTACCCGATGGCTTTGTTGCGGAGAGGCGTCCCGGTGACCGTTATTTGATAGATATCAAAAATAAATGTGAGGCTTTGTTGGTGGACTTACTGGATGAGCCTCTGTACAGCATATCGGCAGAGCAGGTGAAGGCCGTATACCTCCAGCAAGTGGGTAAAGGCGAAACCCAATTGCACAATGCGATGCGCATATTGAGATCAGTATGGAACTGGGCTCAGGCGAAATATGACGAGTCGGACCTTTTTCTCCGAAATCCGGTTAGCCGGGCGATGAAGCAGCTGGGTGTTAATATCAATCGCTCTAACCGTCGCACCGAGCGCCTGGATGATGGCGATTTCAAACCCTATCTTAAAGCGGTGCTAGGCCTCCGGGAGCATGATCATACTTCCGCCTTTCGGAATGGGCGGGATGCTTTGTTATTTATGCTGTTCTCCGGTGTAAGGTTGACGGGTACGGTGACTATCCGGATCGCTGATATTGATCTCAATAGGCATACTTTCAAGATTATCAAGAAGGGCGGTAAGCAGGTGGAATTACCCATGAACACCGCCACTGAAACGATTGTTCATAATCGATTGGCGAATTTGCCTGAACAGACGGAGTATCTATTTCCGGGAATTACTGGTAGCGGGCATTACAGGGACACAAAAGATGCCCGAAAGATCGTTAAAAACGCGTCTGGTGTATCTGTTACGAATCATGATTTGCGACGAACCTACAAGTCTATTGGGGCAGAACTGGAAATCAGCCCAATCCTTATTGATGAATTACTAAGCCATGCCAGGGAAGGCGTGGATGCACATTATATTCACCCTTCCATGACAAAACTCCGAGAGGCAAGCCAGAGGATTGCTGATTACATGATTAAAAAGTCTGGTTTCGACCTCACCGCAGCGCTAAAAGATACCTGGTGATACCCTCTTGCACTGGGTTTGAGGGTGACAGTTACAGTTACAGCTAGATCAGTGTATTGTCGCTCGGCATTATTTGTGGACAAGCTGTCTTTATAGATCAGGAGGATGTACAGTTGCCGACCAAAATATTTCAGTGGTCTGATATCAAAGACGAATTCAATGGCGGGGCAATCTTGCTGGGGAACGGAGCAAGTATCGCAATTGACGATAGTTTTGCCTATGGGTCATTGAAGGAGCATGCGACTGACAATGGCTTGCTAACGGAAGATATTCAGAGCCTATTCGATTTTTTCCATACAGATGACTTTGAGCTTATTCTCAGAATTGTATGGCAGGCGACCAATGTCAATAAATCCTT